>NZ_JAIFAG010000007.1 GCF_020012125.1 Hymenobacter psoromatis | reverse complement strand
CGAATTGGGTTAGCTCTACCAAAGTTCTGTTTAAATAGCTTTGGTCACTAGATATTTCAAACCTTAAAAAATTGTCTTCTAGTTTGTTATCTCTGAACTCTCCTTGTATTGAGACACGGCCTAATAACTCATAATTGATTGCGAATGATAGATTCCTTTCACTTGATTCAAATTTTGCTGAGCCATTTAACTTTTCATGAGCTTCTCTTAATGAGTTGTACAAGTCAAACACCTCTCCGGTAGAAAGCCATAGTTTACTATCTACAGAGAACCCGTTGCTCTCCACTTTTACTCTGGACTCAGTGTCATATCCTCCAAAGTGGCTAGTCTGGTCAGGAAAACCAAAAATCTTATCAATTTCTACTTCTAGAAATCCATTAAAACCTCTAACTGAAAAGGAGTCCATTAGGCAGTAAGCAAAGGGTGAAAACAAAAAGCTTGGCCGAGTAGAGGGCGAACCTTCAACACATCGACCAAGCTCCAGGCGTTTATAGCAGCTGCCGTATTCCTTCCTGGGTGATACCTCTACCAACCAAGTCCGCTTCGGGCGAGCAGGGCGAAGGTAGGGTAAAAATCCATACCTTAACCGAGCCTAGAAAAACAAAGCCATAACCCACTATGGTTTGAAATGAGGCAAGGGGTCTGCTTCGCACCCCTTGCCTCATTTCAAACCGTGGTCCCTACGGGGTAGCTCGTTCTACTGGGGGCTCTGCCCCCTGCCCCCCCGAGGTAAAAAAGGCATGGTGCTAAGCCGCCTGCCTAGTCCCTTCCCCACTGCCCCATGCCTTACGCTGTCCTTCGAGTTGCCAAAATCAAAACCCAGGCTCACGCGGTCGCGGCCACTGGCCACAACTACCGCCAAGCGCAGCACCCCCACGCCATAGCCAACGCCGACCCGCAGGCCCCGCACCCGAACCGGGAGTATGTCAACCATGCGCAAGAGGACTACTGGAGCCTGCTCGAAGCGCGCATCCAGGAGGCTGGGGTGAAGCGCATCCGGTCGGACTCGGTGCGGGGAATGGAAGTAATCCTGACTGGCAGCCCGGAGGGATTTATCCGAGGTCAGGACGGGCGTGCGGTGGACTATTCTAAAAGCAAGTGGGCAGGGGACAATCTTAGATTTTTACAAGAAAAGTTCGGGGCCAAGAACATCGTATCGTTCACCCTGCACCAGGACGAGAAGACCCCGCACATTCATGCCGTGCTGGCTCCCATCACCGAGACGAACACCCTTTCGGCTGATAAGCTGTTCAACCCGGCCAGCTTGCGGCAGCTGCAAACCGAATACGCCCAGGCAATGGCCTCGCATGGCCTAGAACGCGGTATTGAGCACAGCCAGGCCAAGCACGACCCCATACAGCGCCTGTACGGACTAGAAACCCAGCATGTGCAGCGCGTGGCGGAGCTGAGTAAGCCTAGCGCGCCAGCACCGGCCATTGAGCTCAGCGACCCCCCGACCGCGCCGTGGAAGCACGCTGAGTGGAAAGCCGGTGAGGAATTGCGGATTAACGCCGAGCTAGCTCACCAAGCGGAGGCCGCCCGAGCACAACTCGTCGAGGTGGCCAAGCTGGCTCAGGCGAACACGGCCGCCGCGGAGCAGGTCAGAGTGCTCCAAAAGCAATTGAACACGTCAGAGGGGCTAAAACAGGGTAATTACACCAGTTTGCAGGCGGCCCAGCAAGTGAGCCAGGTGGAAGGCCAGGCGTTTGACAAAATGGCCGTGCAGTACGCTCAGGGTAGTGACTTACCCGTTTTACGCCAGCTAGGGCAGGAAATCCGTGAGGAAACGCGCCAGGCGCTCGTGCAGACCATCGAGCAGACCCTAACCCAGCCCGTGAAAGACGCCGCCGACTTCGTGGCCAAGCTGAAGGCTGCCGGCTACGAGGGACAGGCTAGGGAGCCGGGGAAGGTGATACTCACTCACGAGCAGACCGGAGCCACCTTCCCCATCAGTGAGCTACGCCCCAATGGCCAAGCCCTAGAGGCGCAGCTCACCGCTGCCGTCGAGCGCACCGCCCAGCAGGCCAAAGACCAGGCACAAGACAGAGGCCAGAGTCGGGGTCGTGGAATTGGGAGGTAACCCCATTTTAAAGCCCCAAATACTTCGCCTTCCCGACCATCGAAAAAACACCCCAAAAACACCCGTTTTTTCCGCTTTTTAAGAGTCTAAGAAGCAAACGCCTCTAACTCACTGATACTCAGTAGGGGTCATTTACCAGGTTGGTAAATTTAATTTACCAACCTGGTACTTTTCACTTTCCATATAAAAGCAGAATTTGGTAAATAAAATTTACCAAATGAAGGTACTATTTAGTAAATACCTTGTACCTTCGAGGTAAATAAAATTTACCATTATGGCCTACAAATCGGTAAAAAAATACGAGGCTTTCAAGGAAAATCCTTTCATTGAAAAGGCCATCGAGGACATCAAAGTGATTCGCAAAACTCAGGTTATGCGGTCAAAAAATCGGGATGAAATCCAGATGATAGTGAACTCTGATGGCGAGGTAGAAGGGCACACAGCCTTCATGAAATTTGTCGAGGTGGATGAGGAAAAGTTTGCCAAAGTGTACCTCAGCCAGTTTACCGCATTTTGGGAATTACCAAAGTCTGCTATTAGGGTTTTTGGCTTTATAATCAATGTCTTAAAGCCAAAAAAAGACGAGTTTTATCTAGAAATGACTAAGTGCTTAGAATACACACAATACAAACATCCCAAAGACGTGCTTTCTGGCCTTTCTGGATTAATTGAGTGTGGAATAATTGCTCGTAGTGATAGTCATTTCAAGTACTTTATAAACCCTCTTGTTGTGTTTAATGGCGACCGGGTTACGTTTGCCAAAACCTATATCAAGAAAAAGAAGGAGGCTAATAAGTCCCAGCTTGACCTCTTTCAAGAAGTCGAAGTACTACCCTCTGCAAAACCCAAAAAAGCCGTTTCCAGCGATAAAACGCAGAAAATTATGGAGAGTAAGCGCAAACGGCATGAGGCCAACAGCTCCGAATTGGGGGCAGTGGGGAAGAAGTAACTAAAGGGAAGAAAAGAGCGCGCAGGCGGCTTAGCATCATGCCTTTTTTACCTCGGGGGGGCAGGGGGCAGAGCCCCCAGGAGAACGGATTTAGGTAGTGGTTGATAGAGTATCTAAATAGACTTTTTCCCAGAATTATCACCGTACTTTCTGA
>NZ_JAIFAG010000006.1 GCF_020012125.1 Hymenobacter psoromatis | reverse complement strand
CTAGCCCTTCGGTTGCTTGTCGGAGGTAGGGCAAGTGATATTGTTTGCCAGTTAGAAGGGATAGCTCTTTGATAGGTAGTTCATAGAGGCTAGTCTTTTGGTCCTTCCGCAGCTTGGATATGATGAAGAAGAGCAAATCTAATTGTAGCTCTGAGTAATCGTACCGAGCATTGGTCAGCGCGTTGTGTTGACGTATTTCTACTTCCTTTTCCATGTTTAATAGCTGATTTCAGGGCAATTATACGCTTAAAAAGACTTATCTTAAAGACACGCCTTTTTAAGGTGACCTTTCTCACGGATTAAAAGTCTTTTTTAAAAGGATTAAAAGTCTTTTCTCACGGATTAAAAGTCTTTTCTCACGGATTAAAAGTCTTTTCTCACGGATTAAAAGTCTTTTCTCGACTTTTTTTTACCTTCATAAATATTTTTAAATCAATTGGTTATGTTGACTACTGTTGAGCCCTACAAATAGAACAAAGCTTTTCAAATACACCAATTGGTGCTCGCGCGAGGGGAAAAGGCTTTTAGGGACTGTTCAGGGGTACAACGGCGGGAACAAAACAAAAACAGCAAAAGGCCTAGAAGCCAGTAACTTGCGCGCATTCAATAAATACTATATTATTGGTAATTAACAGTTTATAAATCTTAATGACGGGCTTATGTACTGCTTTGGGCGAGGTAGTACTCGGGAGTGCTGGGCAGTGGGGAAGGGGGCAGAAAGTGGGTAGGCAGGTGGGTAGGCAGGTGGGAGAGTTCGTCCGAGTAGACCAGCAACTGAGGAAGCGCAACAGGGTCGGAAGGGTAACCAGGCAAGGAGCAAGTCAAAGCCAAGGAGAAGGAGTCGGTTTAGGTAATGGGGTAGGCTGGCCACGGACCAGGGAAGGTGAGGCACAGGGACAGGGTAGGAGCAGCGTCGGAAAAGAGTAATGGGGGGTAGTTGGATGGAGCGGGGCAGTAGTCGTACCTTGGAAGCTCGTTCAGGAGGTGCAGACGTCAGGAGCAAGTTATGTTTTTCGCTTCGCTCAAAACCCGTTCGCCCGTTGGGCTCACTCTAACTTGCCCCTTTGGGGACCGCACTATGTCCGACGACCAGCCCAGCCCGCCGCCCCGCCGCCGCGGTCGGCAGCCCAAGACGACGCCCCACCAGGCGCACACCGTCTCGGTGCGGCTGACCGAGGCGGAGCACCGCGAGCTGGCCACCGAGGCCAAGAACTACCGCAAGTCAATGGGCGAAGTCCTACGGGCCGTATGGGCCGGCACCCCCGACGCGGCCCGCCCGCCCCGGCCGCGCACAGTCGAGGAAGTGGGGCAGCTGCGGCAGCTCATCGGCATGGCCGGTAACCTGAACCAGCTCACCAAGCAGCTGCACGCCGGCCATAATGTGAGCGAGGCGGCCCGGCAGGTGCTGGTGCAGCTCTACCGGCTGCTCGATGACTTAGCCCCCGACCCGACGCGATGATTGGCAAGGTGAAAATCGGCAAGAGCTTCGGCGGCATCTGCACCTATGTCTTTGGAGAGGAGAAGGGGGCCGAGGTGCTGGCCACCGAAGGCGTGCGCGATACCTCAGCGGCCCATATGGCCGCGGACTTCAACGCGCAGCGGGAGCTAAACCCCAATCTGGGCAAGGCCGTGATGCACGTCGCGCTGGCCTGGCCCGCTGAGGAGAAGGCGCAGCTGAGCAACGAGCGAATGGAGGAAATAGCCCGCGCCTACCTGAAGGCCATGAAAGTGGACCCGGAAGGGACGCAGTGGGCCCTGGTGCGCCACCGCGATAAGGACCACCCACACGCCCACCTGATTGTCAACCGGGTAGACAACGAGGGGGCCACGGTGAGCGACCAGCACAACTACCGCAATAGTCTGGAGGCGTGTCGCAAACTGGAAAAGCAGTACGGCCTGGTCAGCGCTCAGGAGGTGAGCCAGGACAACCGCCGCGCCGGGCGGGAGGACCTGCCGGCGCGGGCGGCGGCCAAACTGTACGTGCAGGACGCGCTGAGCCGGCACTTGCCCCACGCCACGAGCCCCGAGGAGCTAACGGCGGCGATGCAGCGGGACGGTATCGGGGTGCAGGCGACCTACCAGAAGGAAAAATTGCAGGCCGTGGTGTTCGAGTACGAGGGCCACCACTTGAAAGGCAGCGAGTTGGGCCGGGCATACAGCGGCAACAATCTGGCGAAGACCATCGAGGCGCAGCAGGACCAGGTGCAGCAGCAGCGGGCAGAGGTGGGCGCGGCCGGCCAACAGTACGGCCAGCACCGGATGGCGCTGGAATTGGAAGCATTCGGCCGCGAGTACGCCGCGCAGAAGGAGCAGGCCGAGAAACAGGCCCAGGAAGCCGAGAAACAGGCTCAGGAGCGCACGCGACTAGAACAGACACCCAAACCCCCGCAACCCAGCATTGAGCGCAGCGGCGGCTACGGAATCACGTAATTTCTTCCCTTTGGTTATGAATCCAACCCCCCCAGCGGCCCCCACGAATGGCGTAACCATTCTAATGGCCGAGATTGAGCGCATTGCCCAGGAGCTACGCGCCTACAACAAACGGGACTTGCCGGCCACCAAAGGCCAGGTAGAAGCCCTGGTGAAGCTGGCCGAGCGGGACCGGCCCCTGACGCTGAACGTGGACAGCGAGGAGATAGTCCAGCTACTGCTAGGGCAGGTGGACGTGCAGGCTAAAGCTTTTCAAGATACAGGCCATGAACTAGTTAACTCCTTAGATGAGCGGTTAAAGCTGCTCTATCAGGAGTTAGATAAGCGTCTGGCAGCGGTCGAGGCCGCCGAGGCGAAGTTGAGTGCAACCGCCCAGCGAATTCCAAAGCAGGTGGCGATTGATTGGCTGGCTGACTGGCCCGTAACCGCCGTGGTCGCCCTCGGGCCCTTGCTTATCGTGCTGCTGATGCTCTGGTTTACGGGCATGTTTTCGCGGGTGCCAAAGGCCGAGTGGCAGGAAGCCGTACAGGCGAATGAGAACCTATCGCGGCAAGGCGTATTCTATCGCGACCAAGGGGCCGCGTACCGGAAGAAATTCCCCAAAAGCGCGCCTTACTTCCCCGACTACGTGGCCCCCACTACCCCAGTGCCAGCGGCCGAGTAGCCCTTTTTACGTATTGTAAACGACCGTTTACAATATGTAAAAGACTCTTTGCTTTGTCCCTCTTTAGCAGGTAAAAGCAGGATTATGCGTAAGCATCCCGGTATTCTCGCTCCAGCTTATTCCACTCTGTTAGAGATATTTTATAAGCGCTAAGGGGAGTATAGAGGGCACATCGGTGGGCACAAGCATAAAACTCGTGGTTGAACAACTCCATGTTGCACTGGCCGCCCTCGTAGAAAACCTCCGTAAACAGTACTGCTTTTTCGACCCCACCCGCCCGAAGTGCGGGGTAATTTTCATCTAACAACGTGCAAAACCAGTGCAAATGGTTGTCCACGTTTGGTTGAGTAGAAAATTCTTTGTCTGGTGATACCGAAAGGTAAGGAAAAGCCTTTTCGGTATTCTCTGAGCACCATTCTACTTTAACGCCTTGTGCTTCAAGCTTTAACGCAAAAGGTTCGGGTGCAAAGCCTTCTCCATAGAAGGTGAGGTCGAATCGAAATAGAACCATTGATTATACATCTGAGAGTGGTAGACTTGGTAAAGTACTACGCCAGCAGTCAGTTGTCCCAGGAGGGAAAAACCACCACTTTTCCAAGAGTGGGATTATAACTTGTGTTATGTTAAGGGACAAAAGGAAGAAACAAAAGGGGAAAATTGCACTCCCCCACTCCCCCTAAAATCCTACTTGGCATAGTGGAAGCGGCATTGAAGCACGTACACCAAGTCGGCCTCAAAGCGATAAATCAGCCGGTGTTCCCCGCTGATGCGGCGCGACCAGAAGCCGGCGAAGTCGTGTTTGAGGAGTTCGGGCTTGCCCGTGCCCGTGGTAGGTGTGCGCAGGCACTCTTTGAGCAGCGCCCGAATCTTGCGGGCTATGGCCTTGTCCGTGTCAAGCCAGTACTGAAAATCCTCCCAGGCGGCATCATCCCAGCTCAGCGTCATATCGTGTCCGGTAGCTCGTGGACTTGCCGCTGGCCCCGGCGGTCGCGTTCGAGGGCTGCATACAGCCGCTCGGCATTGGCCGGCGAGGACAGCAGGTAGGCGGTTTCATCCTGAGCAGGGGCTTTAGCGGCCTGGCCCCGCAGCTTGACGAAGGGTAGGCTGCGTAGCAGTTCCAGCAGGAAGTCAGCGCGGTTATCGGGGATTTCGAGCGTGATTTTCATCGGGGCAAAGGTACGAATTAGGCGGTAGGAGCTTTGGCAGTTTTGGCCGCGACTAGGCCCAGCTTGACCAGTAGCAGCCCCCCAGGATTGCTGGAGGCCTTGACCTTGCCCGTTTTCAGGTCGTGGTTGTAGCGGTTCACCTCTGCGACGTGGGCGGCGCTGCTCAGGATGGTTTGCCGGTGTTTGGGGTCGGTGATGCGCAACTCGTCGAGGATTCGGGCGGCGTTGTTGTAGTGGCTCTGCTGCACGCCCGGCAAGTCCTGAGCCGTGGCTACCAGGTCGAAGGGGATGGTTTGGGCCAGGGCTTGCGGCTTGACCGTGAAAACGACGTTTTTGAAAGTTCTTACCCGCTTTTCGAGCTTGTAGCTGACGTGCAGCTCGGTGTGTTCGTTGATTTGTTTTACAGCAATATCCAGCACCCTTTCTCTTAACTCTTTGATTTGCTTCATTTTCTCATTGCCCTTGTCATCGAGCAAGCCGAGCATTTTTTTGAAATCTTGGAGGTCATATTTCTTGGTTTCGCCTAGGTCTTTCCACTGGCTGCAATACTGGTAGATACGCTTAGCATACTTGCTAGAAAGACGTAGTGCAGCGGCTAGGGTGTAGGAGGTGAAGTTGTCTTTGAGTTCAAATAAGTATGGTAATATGTTCTCTGTCAGCTTTATTTCAATGATTCCTTGTCCTTTTAGATAACGAATCTGTTGAAACATCCAGATTTGCCGGTACTCTTTGTCATCTTCTACTTCAAACATGCGGGAGC
>NZ_JAIFAG010000005.1 GCF_020012125.1 Hymenobacter psoromatis | reverse complement strand
GACATTGGCCGCGCCCTGAGCTACACCGCGGGCCAGGCCCGCAGCTTTGACGAGCTGCGCGAGGCGCTGCGCCCGCGAGGTATCGAGCTGGAGCTGACGCGGCGCAAGGATGGGAGCCCGGCCGGGGTGGTGTTCGCGCAGGACGGGCACCGGGTGAAGGGGAGCCAGGTCGGCCGCGAGTACAGCGCCGGCAATCTGGAAACGGGCTTTGCCAAGGCCCGCGAGCTAGGCCAGGCCCACGACCCGGCCCAGGGGTGGCAGCAGGTCGGCCAGGACTACGCGCTGGCCAAGCTGGCCGAATCCTACGCCCAAGCCAAGCAGGAACAGGCCCGCCAACAGCCGAAACAAGACAAATCGCAAGGCGTGAAGAGGTGATACTGAACGCCCTATTTTCTACTTACTAGACTATGCAAGAGCTACTTGACGACATAAAGGCCCTACGCCGGGGCATCGAGGCCCTGAATAAGCGCAGCTTGGAGCAGGGCCAGCCCATTAGCCGCGCCGAGGTAGACGAGGTGCTAGCCATCGTGAAGAATGGGACGAAGTTTGAGCTGGATTTTAAGGGAATAGCCAACCAGATTCAGCCGCACTTGGCGACGCCGGACACCATCGCGGCGGCGGTAGCGACGGGCACCCAGCAGTTAAAGCAGGTGATTGACCAGATTCCGCGCAGTGTGCCCTTAGCGGATAAGGTGTGGGGCTTTACCAGCCTATGGACGTTCATGGGGGTGTCTTTTATCCTGCTGGGCTTCTGTGTGTGGAGTGGTTACGCATGGAAAGCGATGGGGGCTGCGGAGGCAAAAACGGAGTTGCTTCAAAAGCAGCAGGCCCAAGAGCAGGCTAATCTGGATTGGTTATCCAAGGGGTACCTGGACCTAAAGCGCGACAACCCCAAAGCCGCCCAGAAGTATTTCCCACCTAAGTAACCTCTTGGTAATCATGAACTATATCCCTCAATTTCACGAAGAAGAACAGACTCCCGCGCAGCGGTGGGACACGGTGCGGTCGGCCATCGGTGCAGGGGCTAGCGACCGGGCCGTGCCCTCGCAGGACCTGGCGCACTTGGAGTTGCGCTACATCGCGGGTGAGATTGACCAGACGCAGGTGCAGGACGAGCTGTTGCGGTGGTACCGGCCCGACATTGCCCCAGCGGCCGACGTGCGCCCGCTGCCGCCCGAGCAGCCCAGCCAGATGTACCCCTACACGGCGGAAATGGCGGCCTTGATGCAGCAAATGAATGAGTTACCTCCTCGCGTTCCCTATATCGTGATGAAGGGAAGATACCGGGGTTAGAATAGGCCAGCCCCGCCCTTTTTACATACTGTAAACGACCGTTTATAGTATGTAAAATCCTTGCTATCTCTTTCATCCAACGGTTTGATGCAGGCCCCTAGACTTACTTTGCTGCATGAGCTTTTTTTCAAATCATCCTCTCTATTGGCTGGTCGGCTTTGCTGGGCTAACAGCTTGTCAGGAAAAAACAGTTGAAACGGCCCAGGCCACTGATAAACAAGAGTCTACAACAAAGGTAACGGCCCAGCCTATGGCTAGTAAAGTGCCTATTACTTCACTAAATGATTCGGCTAATCAGCAGTTAGTGCCGTTGCTAGGTGGGACTTGGATAAACACAACGTATGCCGCGTATTTACGCAAAACCCACTCCCCTCGTCAATCGGATGGGCACTGGGGTAGTAGTGGTATCACGGAGATGCTGCTTGACCCAAAGTCTTATAAAGGCGACAGTATGGCTATGTCGCTGGGAGCAAGCAATCATGAAGGGCTACCCTTGCGTTACGTCCATCTGCGACGAGGACCAGTGCTTAACTCTTGGTCCACCACCGCCGAGGAGTCGGGGAGCGAAGCTGGCTTACTCGAAACAAGCTTACGCTATCACGTAAATCAGGCAGATACCCTCCTCTATCTCGACCAGCGTCAGAAGAATACGCACCGCGTTACCACCACCGCTTTTCGGAAGCTACGGGATGTTTCGGGCACAGGCAGCACCTTTGATGAAGGATTAGCTCCTTTTATAAACGGGCTGCTATTCACTGGCTCACATTTAGTTACGGACTCTACCGGGCATACTTACCCCGTACGCTTGCTGGCAACCGGCCAAGTACAGGGCTGGCCAGGGTATGGCATGTATCAGGTCAATACTGATTTTGTCGGCCCCTTCCACGAGCTAGACACGGTATTCTTCGATATCAACCAGAAAACGCAACAAGAGTGGGCTTTTACTAGACAAGGCGATACCGTTCGACTGTATGCGGTGCAGGACGACACAGTGACCTATAAGCGTCAGCGTGGTCGCCTCTGCTACACCTTAGTTCGACAAAGTAAATGAGGCCCTAAAATCAGCAACTGCTTAGAAAAGAAGCCTTGCCTCAGAAAAATACTAGTCAGTGTCATAGAAGCGGCAGGGCCAAAAACCACCCTTATTTCAAGAGTGGGGTTATAACTTGTTTTATGTTAAGGGACAAAACCAAGAACCAGAGGGAAAAAATTGCACTTCGCCATTGCCCCTAAAATGCTATTTAGAAGCAGCTGCGCGACGACGGGTTGGGCGGGGGGGGACCGGGGCCATAATATCCAGATTCAAGTCGATTTTCCCCCGTTTGCGGGCAATCTCGGCCATCTGGGCTTGCAGGTTGTCGAGTAGGCGCTCAAAGGCTTCCGGGGAGCCGGCGCGTTCGCGCAGCTCGGTTTCAAACTCGGAGGGGGTATGCTTTTTCATAATTAGAGCAAGCCAACAGCCTAGATGCAACGAATAGAAAATTTTGCTTACTGGGTGACTAGGGAAGCCGCCTGCGTACCGTCTTGCAGCTCGTTGGCAGGAATACCAGCCCGTTGCAAGTCGTACAGCACGTCCACGTCCGCGTTGAGTTCTTGCAGCCAGACCTTCCCCTCCACGATGGCCAGGTGAATGTCGCAGCGGTGGACCCGCTCCTGGCGGTCCCGGCCAATGACGAGCAGCAGGTAATGGTCACGTTCCCGGTCGAAGACGGGGGCGTAGTGGAGAGTATTGGGCACGAATGAAATGGCGGCCTGCTCCGTCAGGTAGGCTTCGATAAGCTGCCGGTAGTGGGTTACTCTATCCATTTGTCAATTAGTTGAGAATCTGGATTATAAACAAATATTTTGATGCGGTGCCGTTGCAGGAAGCGCAGAATATCGGGGTGGCTTAAAAAGCCATCATAGGTTGCTTTGGGAACGGCTTTGAACACCAGGCAGGCTGGGTCATGCTCTTCAAAAAAGCTTTGGTAGGTAAGGTACTGGCCAATAGCGCGGTGGAAGTCGCCCATGACCCCGTTGCCGGTCGGGGGGTAGTTCTTGACTTCTACCACAATTTTGCGCAACTCCTTGTTAGCTAGGCGTATTTCTGCAATAATATCCGGCCGACCCGTTTTGCCGCCCCAGTTGATTCCGATGCCGTAGGGGTGGGTAATCGTCCAGCCGGCTGCTCTCAAGGCTTGCAGCACAATGTCGTGGTCACGGTCGGAACGAGCCATTAAGCAAAGAAGAAACTTGTTTAGGTGAATTTAAGGCCCTGTAGCTAGTGATAAGACTACAGGCGGGGAAGTGCTAGCAATGGTGTTTGCGTTGAATGGTGGGGCATTTCTAGCTATTTGACGCCCAAGCGTTCTGCCGTGTACGCCCCCACGTTCGACACCTTGCCATCGGTTATCTGCATCCTGATTTGGTAGAGGCGTTTGGTTATTTCCGCAGGGCTTAGCGTGCGGAGAGCATTAATAGCCTGGTCTTTACGCAAGCTGAAATCATTGATTAAACGGCCAAAAAGGGCCGTTTCCTGCTCGTTGTAGTCGATTGCAGTCGTTTTGGGGCTGTAGATAACCGTAAATTCCAGCTCTACGACCTTCTTGCCCTGCTTGATTTCGCGGTAGGTAAAAGCCAGGTCGGTAGCCGTGTTAATTTCCTCAGCTGGCCTTAGCACAGTCTGTTTGAAGTTGGCATAGAGCGGGTATTTATCCTTGCCAGTATCCTTGTCGGTTAACCCAAGCTGGATTTTAAGCTTATCTAACGGTATGCGAAACACCTTGTTGGGTAGATGCTTATACATAGAAAAGATTTCATAGAACCGCTTAGCATAGATGCTATTCAGGGTGATGGCAAGGTCAAGTTGAAAGGTAGTGAAGTGGCTCTTTAGATATCCGTAAAAGGGCCTGATTTTCGGGTCTATCGAGATTTCCAGGGTGCCGGTGCCCTTGATATACTGTACCGAGGAAAAGAAGTGGGTTTGCAGCAGGTCGCCATTAGGTAGGTCAGCTTCTAGGACGCGCCCTAACAGCTTTTTAGTGACGATGCGCAGGCGGTCGTATTTGATTTCCTCCCCCGTCCGCTCGCGTAACTCTACGGTCGAAACGTAGTAGAGCTGGCTGGGTAGGTCGGTCGGCTGCATCTCGCGCATCGCCAGATAAAGAATGTTCTTTTCCAGCTTGGTCAGCTCGTAACGCGCCGAAGTGAGGATGTTCGATTGCCACAGGGTGACAGCCTTATCAGAGGGTTTTTCAGGTTCCAATTTGTCAGCAGGGGAAATGGTACTTCTGCAAATGTATAGCCTATTTTTATAAGGCTTATAAAAAAACTTATAATGGTAGGACAAAAACTTATAGTTGATTTGCCGCCACTAGGACAAAAACTTATAGTTGGGGGGCTTTTTCACTAGTAAGCTCGACCGCACTAGGACAAAAACTTATAGTTGACGGACATTTCCCTATAATAGATTGGCTAACTCATTGACTGTCAAGGGCAATTTTTGACAAATATGGAAGCTTTGGTTTTTAGGACCCTAAAAAAATTTTCACAAAATTTGAGAACGCGCGAGGTTGTCCACATTTTAGGCTTTTAGGGCCCGTTCTGACCCGGTTCAACTATGCGGAAATGTCCGTCAAGCGACGCAGAAAAGCCAAAAAAAAAGGAACCCCACCAAAACAAGCTTCGCACACCAGGGCGCGGCGCGGCGCGGCGTTAACTTATTAGTAATAAATAGTATATAAAAACAAATGTCGTGCTTATGTGCCCTTTTGGGCAACTATGCACTTTTTCCCCTTTTGTTGACTCCCAGCACGTACTTTACAGGATGGCAGACCATATTTTCAGGTTGAAGGATACCCCACTCGGAACGGTCCTCGTGAAGTTTTATCAGATTACTCCTTACACCGATGAGGCTTTTACAAGAGCCAAGGCACTTGATTTCTGGCAGACTACCCCAGGTTCCGGCAACTCGTGGAGTATGGCTCTCTACCAAGGTCCCATCAGCACCAATCACGTCCTGACCGAAGCCATTGCCCAGCTGCATACCCGTTGCCCCGACTGTACCGCCGTGCGCATTGAACCGGCAGCCTGACCCCCTACACGAAAGCTTTGAAGGACGTATATTTGCTTAGTCGGGTAGCTTAGGGGCTCAGACAAACGGCGGCCAAAACCGAAGTTCTGACCGCCGTTATCCTAGGGATGCCCGAGCCAGTGGCTAACCACTGCTCGAACTGCTCCCCCTACCGCTGCCTTAAGCAGTTCCAAGGGGATGCGAAACCAACTAGCCTGGCTAGCGGGTTTCACCTTTGCACGTTTACCCATTTTCGTTCGGGAGTAAGGGTGCTCAATCCACCCACTTCCTGAAGCCCTGGTTGTTCAAGCAGCCGGGGCTTCATCTTTTCAGACGATGCGTTGGCGGGGTGACTACCGTGCAAGTGGGCCAAAGGTAGTCCCTAGCTATCTACTCACCCAGCTTGTTCAAGTGATACCGGAGCCGTACCTTAGTAGCCCGTCAGAAGCTCGTTCAACGTGTTTCGCAAGATGTGTTTTGTGCATCGCGCTTCGCGCAATCACAAAACCCGCTCGCCCTTCGGGCTCCCTACACTTGCCCCTTCGGGGTTCTCCCTATGCCCGCACCCACGCCCGCCGATTCCGCGCCCCACCGCCCCCGCAAAGGGGGCCGGAAGGCTAGCCCGCTGGCCGAGAAGCAGCGCCACGTCGTGAGCGTCCGGCTCACGGACAAGGAGCACGAGCTCCTAACGGTGGAGGCCGAGCGGTACCAGCTCAGCCAGGGCGAGGTGCTGCGGTCGGTGTGGTTGAAGCAGGATACGGCCACGAAGCTGCCGGCCCCGCTCACGCCCGAGCAGGCTCGCCAACTGGTGCAACTGGTGGGTATGGCGGCCAACCTAAACCAGATAACCAAGCTGGCCCACTTGCAGCAGGACCAGCGCACCGGAGCCACGACGGTGCTCGGGCAGCTGCACCACCTCTTGAACAGCCTCGGCCATCAAGCGTCATGATAGGCAAGGTGAAGGTGAACCAGTCGTTCGGGGCGATGTGTCAGTACGTGCTCCAAGAGAAGACCCCCGACAAAGGGGCCGAGGTGCTGGCCGCGCACGGGGTGCGCACCGATAGCGCCGCCCACATGGCCACCGACTTTGACGCGGTGCGGGCCATGCGCCCAGGGCTGGGGAAGGCCGTGCTGCACGTCGCGCTAGCCTTTCCGGTCGAGGAAAAGGAGAAGGTGACCAACGAGGTAATGGGCCGCATTGCCCAGGACTACCTAAAAGGGTTGAAAATCGACCCGGAGAACACGCAGTGGGCGGTGGTGCGGCACCAGGACAAGACCCACCCGCACATGCACTTGGTGGTAAACCGGGTGGATTTGGACGGACAAACGGTGAGCGACCAGTTTATCCGCTCGCGCAGCGTGGACGTGTGCAAGCGCATCGAGCAGGAATATGGGTTGATAGTGGCCGACCAGGTGGGCCGCAAGCAGGCGCTGGAAATCGGCCCGACCCCGGCCCAGGTGAAGGCGGCTAAGACCAAGACCCCCCAAGAGGAACAGGCAGCCGATTGGCGACGCGCCCGGCCGGACCTGGCTGATTGGAGCCGCGCCCGGCAG
>NZ_JAIFAG010000004.1 GCF_020012125.1 Hymenobacter psoromatis | reverse complement strand
CCGTGGGCAAGCTCAGTAAGTACGGCGCTACGTTTCAGGAGATAGCCAGCCGGCTGGGTAAGCCACTGCGCTGGGTAGCCCAGCGCAAGGCCGTGAGCCAATTAATTGGCCCTTGGCTGCGGGCGCTGCGGGCCGATAAGCTCACGCTGGCCGCCGCCGAAGAGTTGGCCCGGTGGCCACAGGCGGTGCAGGCGCGCCTAGCAGCGGAGCACGACCAGCACCAGCGTGCCGCGCCACTGAGCGAAAGCACGGTGAAGTATTGGCTGCAAAGCGAAATGCACCTACTGAGCGCCGCCCCTTGGAGTCTCCACGATGCCGACCTTTATCCCCAAGCCGGAGCTTGCGGGACGTGTCCAAAGCGGAGCGGCTGCGCCGGGGTGCTCTTTGAGCAGCCCAGTAAAGGAAAAGATGCTTGCCTTGATAAGGGCTGCTGGGGCGTGAAGCTGGCTCGCCGCACCACGTTGGCCATCAAGGAAAACAGTACCGAAGAGCAGCCCGCTTACCGCCTTTCCAGCCGCTCCTACGAAACGCCGGCCGGGGCCTTAGCGCCCGGCCGCTATGAGGTTAGCAAGAAGAAAAAAGGCACGGTGGCCGGCGTGTTCATCGATGGGCCTCAGCAGGCCCACGCCGTTCGTGTTGTGTTGGTTGACCTATCCGCAACCGCTCAAAAAAACAACCAAGAGGCCCAGCACGAAGCCCGCCGCAAGCGGCTGACCCAGCAGGCGACCAAATCCGTACTGGCGGGCCGCATCGTGGTGCTATTTGGGCAGCCCGACGAGGAAGGCGAACAAGTTCGGCGCGTTCTGCTTGGGGAGGCCATTACGGAGCGGTTGCTTCACAACCGCACTGCACTAGACGAGTTGATGCTGACGCATCTAGTGCGCGACTGGAAATGGCCGGTTATGCTGGATAAAACCCGCAAGGCCATGTGCGGCGACGAGTATCGGCAGTGGGTACGGGCGCAGGTCATGGCCACCGCCCCGACCGAGAAAGTTCTGACCCGCTTGCTGCTTTACGTGCTGGCGCACCACGATTTGAGTAGCGAGTACAACGACCAGCAGCAGAAGGTCGCGGTCCTGCTCAACCGGTCGGAGCTTACCCAGGGGCTAGCCGAGGCGGCCCAGGACCGACTAGCTCAGCAGTACGACCCCCTGACGCTGCGCGCCCGCAGCTAATCACCAAAAGCCCCGGCCTGCTTACCAGCAGACCGGGGCTTTATGAGTCGCCCGCCCAACTCTTTTTTCCCTTTAGTTATACTGACTGTGGTGAACCTACACGTCTTTATTGCGGTGCTAGCGGTACTTTCGTCCCCTATGAAACCGGAGCCTACTCAGACCTTCAGCCAGCTACTGCGTGCGGATAACCGCTTTACAGACCGCGACTTTATGAAGGCGCTGGGTATGGGACATCCTAAACTGAAGAGCCGTGAGGCCGACCCGTCGCTGTTTACTATTGGTGAACTTATGCTACTGGCCAACCTAATCGGGCGCTCCGTCAAAGACGTGATGCAAGTAGTACTGGCGCAGGCGGAACACAATCCGCAAGTGGCCGAGAAGAGCAAGGAGGCCCAGGAGCTAGTTGTGGGCCGCAAATACTACCCGCGCAAGGCTAAAGAAACGACGCTGTAAGCTGAACGCCAGCTAGGTTATTCCTTTCTACTGTTTTTGCCTTGTTGCCGGAGTAGGAACAAGGCCAGAAATAGTAGTACCTTGCTACACCCATCCAAAACGACAACGGGAGCCCCTGCTGCAAACAGAGACTCCCGTCTAAAACAAATAGGATTCGCATGACAAATATAGAGACCATTTACTTGGACTCCAATATCTGCCGTTACCCCCACGAGGTACGGCAGTACGGGCCCTACCGTGGGCTGGCCATTGACCTCATCATGTGGGTGGCCAAAGAGACGTTCATTCCCAGCTTTCGCCAGAACCTGGCCCTGCTGCTCGACACCCCTAGCGTTACGTTTCACGCATCGGACTTCTACACCCTTTTCGGCCATAGCCGCAACTCGCTGCTACAGCCCATGACGAAAGGCGGCCAGGTGATTTTCGCCTTGCAGCCCAAGTTTCTGGCCGACTACGGCCGCACGATTCTGGATGCCGTGCTATTCAGCATGTCGTCTCACTCCATGCTCTATGACTCGAAGGAATACCGGGTAGCTGGTCCCAAGCGTGAGACCCGCTATGTGCTTGGTAGCCTCAAACTGTTCAAAGGCTTGACCATAACGCGCCGTGACCGCTCGTTTGTGCGCTATACCATGTCGGTGAATCCCGACTTCGTGCAGAATAATCACTTCTTGAGCCAGCTCATTACCTTACCCGACTACGCCAGCCTGCGCACGGCCGGCACCGAGCAGGAGCCGACGGGTAGCAGCTGGACCGTGGGCCGCTTTCTGTATCTGCGGATGCGCTATGCTTGGGGCCTATGGTGCAGCAAGGACAACAAGAGCAAACTGAAGTTCATAGAGAACTTCGATGAGCTTAAGGAAATCGCGGGTTTCGAAAAAACACCATCTAAAAAAGCTGCCAGCTTAATGCGGGGGTTTCTTGCCCGAGTCTGTGCTTTGGACAGCATTCCTTTCACAGCTGAGGTCACCAAAATTGGGTCTACTGACCACCGCCAGGCCGACGGCTCTATTGAGGATAAGTATCAAGTGCTCCTTACCAAGAAGCCCGAAGTAGCGAAAGCTGAGGCTGAGGAACAGAAGCGTCAGAAGTTGCAGAAGAACCAGCTCAATTTTCAGCAAAATCTGGTAGCCGTAGCTAAGCAAATGAAGGGCTAAGACAGTTGTTTATCAAGCATTTATCATAGTATAAAAAGGTCCATTTTCGCATTGCGGATGGGCCTTTTTTATTACCTTTTTATACTGTCTTATTTCGTTCACCTGACTGTCTTATTTTGTTCACCAACTGTCTTATTTCGTTCACCACTGTCTTATTTCGTTCACCGTACCTGTCTTATTTCGTTCACCTGTCTGTCTTATTTCGTTCACCTACTCCGTATAAGTTAGAAGAGTAAAGAAGATTAAGAATAGTACCGCAAAGTCCAGCAACGATTAGCTTTTAGAGAGTTGTAGAGGCAGCCCAACACCTTAAATACCCCCAATTGCTTACAACGCTTACGCGTGTGCAACGAACGGACAAGTAATGGTAAGATGGGCCGGTTACAAAAAAGCCCCTCGCAGAGGGGCTAAAAACAGCCCATTTGAAATGGTCAAAAAACCAAACGGGAGAGGGATAGTAGAGGCTCCGCGCACCAGGGCGAGCGGCCCAACAAAATACATCAGCAGTTGCTTTGCGACTACCGAGGTATCTTACCATCATATCGCCTCATTTCACTGAACTCTATGCAAGCCGATGAACTAGCCTTCTTGGAAGAAATGATTGAGAGTGCTGAGCTACTCGACTGCACTGATTGTGGAGAGGATACCTTACATGTCCACGAAGAGGTAATCTCAATCGCTGGCGGCGTCACGGAGGTAATGATGCGATGCTCTAGTTGCCTAGGCATCCGGCCGCTTCTGCTCATCGACTAGTACAAACGACAACTGACCGACAATAATGCCGGTCAGTTAAGGTAGGAATTCGGGAAAAAGCGGCTTGTGGGCCTCAGCGCTTGATTTTGAATCCGAATTGCTCCAGTAACGCACAGCCTATATACCCCAGCACGAAGGAGCCGAGAAGTATTTGCAGGAAGGTGGCTAGGCTAAAGGTGGAGAACATAAGCCGTGGACTAGCGGTGACGGCGTTTGGGAACCGCCTTGATTAGGAAATTGAATACTACTAGGAAGACACCCAGTGCCACCACCAGCGGCCCCCAGTGGGGCCCAAAGGGGCTAAGCAGGTAGATAGCAGCGGCCAGGAAAACCAAGAACTTGCGCATGGTCAAGAGATAATGAAGCCGTTGGGGTAGCTAAGCTACGTAACGTCGGCAGATTGTTTCAACCCTAAAAACAGAATAGGGCGTAGCAAAGTGCTACGCCCTATTCCATGGGTGACCTATGGTAACTATATAAGCTCAGCTACTTCTTGAGCTTGCGGGCCTTAAGAATGTCGGAATTGCCCACAACGAAGGACAATTGCCGGCCGCCGCCCTTCTCGAACATCTCGACTACCAGGTTCTTATCGTCGGGAATGGTGAACTTGTGCAGGGCGTACACTTGGTCTACTTGGCCGGGGCCGGGTATAGTAGTTTGCCTGGCATTATAGACGAACACCGGCGTCAGCTCCGATTCCTGCAAGGCCGTGCGCTTGGCCACTTTCTTATCGCGGATGTAGAATTTGATGAAATCCACATCGTAGCCAATGTTCGAGCTGTTGGCCAAGTGCAGGGGAAAGAAGAACATATCATCTTCAGTGTAAAGGCCCTGCATGGCCAGGGTGATATTGTCCTTCTGCTCGCGCACGTGCGGCCCCTTACGCTTTTCCAGCACTTCTTTCGAGTAATTTTCCAGGTCACTTTGCGTCACGCTGGAGTTGGATAGGTGGGCTAGGGGTACCACGGCGGAGGAGGTCGAAACGTCGGTAGCTGCCAGGTTGTAGTTCAGTACCCTAGGGTTGGCATCATAATCCACGATGAAGGAGTACAAGCGGCCGTCGGTCGTGACCACTGTCATGTTGGTTTGGGGAAAGCCCTGCTGGCTGGCCTTCACCTTCACGATGTTCTCTGCACCCTGGGCTTTGTCTGCGATGATGCCGCCGTTGCCCAAGTCCACATACGACACGGCGTAGGGAAAAATTAGGTGGGTAGTTTTCTGAAACCCAACAGTCATACGATAGGAACCGATGTAGTTCTGCTCCTGAAGGGCCAGGATTTTTTGTGTCGAGACAGGGGCGGCCGCCGTGAGGTAGGTCGCGTTGGCCACGTGCAGCGGGCCGGCACCCAGGATGCCATTCGTGTTACTGGCGGCTACCTGGCTGGCGGCCGAGCGGTGCCGGCGATGGGTAGACTTTTGGGCGGCGGCGGGCAGCGTGAGCATGGTCAGGCCGACGCAAGCGAGAAAGAAGGGCGTTTTCATGATTTGAGCAGGAGCTGATAATTTGCTTTGAGATGAATCTTTACCGTCTTAATCTTCCGGCCGGTCAAGGCCTTACCGGTTTGAATGGCGATGCCAGCCGCCTGTGCACCTAGGCTGGGCGACATAGTGAGCATGTCGGCCCCGCTTACCCCCTGCGCGGCTCCCTGCTTGAGGGCGTCGCGGTCAATAGAGCCGGGAATGTTGAGCCCCTCTCCCCCATCAATATCAAATGCCTTAAGACTGACGGGAAGCAGGTTGCCCTGATACTGCACCGACGTGGCCGCGATGCTCAGGCGGTTGCCGCTCATGCTGCACACCCCGTAGAGAAAGCTGTTGCGCGGAATCAGGTGCCCCTCCAGCTGCACATCTTGCAGCAGGCGCAGCTTCACCGTCGAGCCGGCCTCCACCACCTGGTCATTGTGGACCACGGCCGGTACCGAGTTGACGTTGCTGCTGGGGCTCGCCTCCCCTACCGTGTGAAAGCCGTTAGCTTGAGGCACGGTCTGGGTGCGCAGGCTGCTCACCACCGTAGGGCGCACCTGGGTGATAACCGTCATACCCTTTTTGGGCGCGGTGCTGGCGGGCGTGGCTACCGCGACGGCCGTGGCCGGTGCATTTATGCCCATCAGGCGTTGCTGGTACTGATTCTTGAGCTGGTCGAGTTCCTTAAGAGACTCATCCATGCGTGTATCACGAGGCGAGCTAGTCACCGAGGCCGAGGCTTGGCGTGAGCTGGTAGCAGCTGACGTTGAGGTAGGATAAGCAGGCTGGGCGCTGGTGGGCTGAGTGCTAGTTTGCTCTTGGAGTCGTTGCATCCGGGTTTGCATGGCCACCACGTTCGGGTCAGCGTTAGCATCATAGCGGCCGGCCGTTTGGCCCGGCTGCACGGCGTAGTTGAGACCGGTTGGCTGGGCACTTGGGGTAGTGCCGACGGCCGCCGTAGTCGCCCCGGGCGCCCCTGATGTAGCACCCGCATCAGGAGCCGGCGTGCTCGCGACCGGCGCGAAGGCCAAGCTATTGTGGTGGCTGCTATCCTGAGGCGCATTGGCGGCCTCCATCTTATCGGCATACAAAGCCGACTTGCCTGCGGAGGGCAGCGTATGGTTGATGCCGCTGGCCATAGCGTTGGGGCCGGTAGTGGCCGCCGTGACGCCTTTTCCGCCCCCCCCTAGGTAGAAGAGAGCGGTCAGGCAGATTACCCCAGGAACGGGGATGAACAGCATCATTCGACGCTTTCTCAGGTACTCTTGGGTATGCTGGGGCTTGCTCATAAGGGTAAGAGGCAGAGGAGAGTGGCCGGCGAGGTATTAGCGGGGCTGAGTGCTGAGGTCGATGTTTTGCAACACATGCCAGCGCTCCATCAAAAAGCCGTGTGGGTTATTGCTCGACCGTGAGACGTCGCGCAGGTAGCACTCGGAAACCAGGTTGCGGGTAGTCACGCTGGAGGAGCGAATAATCTGCTCAGTAGCGTAGCATTTAGCGTAATAAGGGTAGGTCGCCGGGTTGATGGTAACGCTGTCCACCGTGATGTGCTGGCTGATGTTGGCCTGAATCAAGTTGTTGTAGTAGCCGCTTTCCTTGAAGTTGTCGTACTCCCGCTTGGCACTCTCATCAGCCAGAAACAGCGCCTGCGTGACGTTGTGCTCGATGGCCTTGGCGTCGGGGTCGAGGGTAAAAAAGAATTCGTGGAAGCGCTTCACATGGTCTTGCGCCTCGACCGGGCGGTTATCCTTCACGTTGTGGGAAACGGCTTCGAGAAGGTTGCCCTGGGCGAGCACGTAAATGTGGCCCTGAGCATCACGTATCGAGCGTTGGGAGGCATACACCGAGTAGCCCGTCACGAAGGCACACAGCACCATAAAAAGCAGGGCCAGCGTTTTCGTCTGCTGGTAGGCTGAGTCGATGTTTTTGAGGGAGCGAAACATGCTGAATCGGATTAGAGGTTAAGCCGCTTTATTGGTATTCTGGTAGCCGTTGCCACCTTGATTGCCGCCCGATGGCTGGCTGCCCTGGCCACCGCCGAACACGGCCCGCCCAGCGGCCATAGCCCGGCCGGCTACCTGGCCAGCCACGCCCCCGGCTGCACCAGCGGCCATGCTGCCGGCAGCGCCCCCGGCATTGGAGGCAAAGCGTGTGATGTTAGTCAGGCCGCTAGCCGAGACTATCCAGCTCGCTACTGAAGGCACGGTGAAGTAGCCGGCAATGGCAATCACCAGGAAAATCATGTAGCCATAGTCGGCCTTTTCCAGGTCGCCATTGGACTGAATCTGAGCGATATCGAGGTTGAGCATCATCACCTGAATCTTGGCGATGATGGCCCCGAAGATGTTGGCCACTGGCAACCAGAGGAACACGTTGATGTAGCGCGAAAACCAGTTGGTCAGCGTGCTTTCGAAGCCAGGCCAGATGGCAAAGCCGAAGCTGATAGGGCCGATTATGCTTAGGATGATAAGGAAGAAAGTGCGAATGGTGTTTATCACCAGCGCGGCCGAGTCGTGGGCCAATTCCAGCACATTGCGAATCCACTCCCGAAAACTCTTCTGCATGCTGTAGCTCATGCGGTCGAAGTACAGTGAGGCCTTACCGCCGAAGTCGAGTACATCCTTACTCTCCAATTCCTTGTCAAATGCCTCATCATCTTCGTAGGGGGCATTTTCGGGCCGGGCCGCGAGCAGGGCTGTTTTGCGGGCCTGCAACTGGATGATGTCTTGGTTCTGCGTCAGGACGATGGAGGAAGTGGCACTCGAAATTCCACCTAGCACGCCGTTCAGGATGCCCAGCATGGAGGGGAAAAGGGAAATGGCCAGGCCGATGGCGAAGGGGCGCAGCAAGGGAAAGAACTCAATAGGCGAGCCTTCCGCCTGATGGCGCCACACCTTGCTAGCGATGAAAATCAGCGCCCCTAGCCCACCTAGGGCGCGGCCCACGTTCACGAGGTCGGCGCACAGAGGCAGCATCTCGTTGTAGAGGTTGTCGAGCAACTCCTGAAGCGACTTGACCGGAATGGAAACCTGAAGGAGTAGAGTAAGTAGCGTCATAGCGATTAGAGCCCGTAGAGCTTTTTGAGCGTTTGCGTGTCCTGGGCGTTTTGAGTCTGCTGGGTGGCCAGGGCTTGGTTGCGCTTGGTGAAGTAGGCAACCAGCTGATACTGATGGGTTACCTTGTCGGAAATCTTGTTGATGAACTTGAGCCGCTGGGCATCCGTCATCTTCGCCGCCGACGGCGTGAGAATGGTAGTCAGGTCATCGAGCAGCCCCACGTTTTCGGACAATAGCACCGTGTAGCCCTTCACCATGCCCTGAATCTGGGAGGGCGTCAGATAGGGGTTGCTGCGCAACTGGGTGATATTCTGCGTGTAGAGGCTCAGCGTGCGGTTCTGGTAGCTCCAGATGCTTTTCACCTGCTGGTAATTGCTCACTACCGAGTTGATTTTGAGCAAGCTGCTATACCATTCGTCGTGCATCTGCACGGTCTGGTCTTCTAGTGATTTGATGACAGCCTGCGTGTCGTTGCCCTTCTTGACGATGGTATTACCCAGGTCCTTGAGCACGGTTAGAATGCCCTGGTGGCCGGCCTGCTTGGTGGCTTGGCCCTCGGCGATGGGCGCCGATATCACGAATTGGGCGTGGGCGGGGCGGGCCAGCAGACCCAGGCTACCCAGCACGGCGACGGTGAAGAACTTTCTCATCACTTGATGCCGTAGAGGACCTTCAACTTCGCCGCATCCTTCGCCGCCTGGCCCTGCTGCGTCGAGATGGCCATGTTGCGCCGCGTGAAGTAGCTCACTAGGTCGTACTGGTGGGTCACCTTATCGTCGAGCGTATCAATGAGCTCCATCCGCTCGGCATCGGTCATTTTCGACTGCGCCGGCGAGACGATGGCCGACAAATCATCGAGGTAGGTAGCGCTCTCCTGAATCAGGGTCGTGTAGCCCTTCACCATGCCCCCGACCTGGCTGGGGGTCAGATTCGGGTCCGCCTTGAACTGGCTGATGTAGTTGGAGTAGATGGTGATGATGGCCGTCTGGCGCTCGAAAATGTGCTGCACGCGCCGGTACTTCTTGATGGTGTTGCTGATGGCTAGCAGCCCATCGTACCAGTCCTTGGCCAAGAGCATGTTCTTCTCGGTAAAGCCCTTGGTCAGCACCTGCTCGACCACACCATCATCGGCCAGCGTATTCGCCTTGGCGTTCAGAGCCTTCAAGGTGGCCTGCAAGCCAGTCTGGATGAAGTTGGTGCCTTCCAGGACGGGGGCCGAAACGATTGCCTGCGCGTGGGCGGCGGGCTTGCCCAACAGGCAAAGCGCGGCCAGGCACAGCGTAAACTGTGTATTTTTCATCACCTAAAAGGGGGTTAGTTAGACTCGGGTGGGGCTATTCGTGGCCCCACACTTTCTGATTGTACTCCCGCGACTTTTTCTGCCGCGTCTTCTGGTCGATGGTGGCCGCCGTGCGCTTACTGAAGTACTGTACCAGTTGGAGCTGGTGGTTTTCCTTAGTTGCTAGGCCGGCCACGAACTGCCGCTGCTCGGCCTCGCTCATGGTGGTTTTGCTGCTGGCTAGGTTGGTCAGTTGCTGCACATTGGTGGTGCTCTTATCAACCAGCTTTTGGTAGGTGGCCCGCACCCCCTGGCCCTGCTCGGGCGTCAGAATGGGGTCACTTGCCAGCTTAGTCTCATTCGTGGCCACCTCCTTCAGAATAGTAGCGTGGTTCTCGTAGACCGCCGCGGCGCTTGGGTCGAGCTTGATGATGTTGGGGACTTCGCTCTGATACCAAGTGTGCACTTGGCTCGTGAAGTCGCCCTGGGCGGGGCCCTGCACCAGCACTTGCTTAATGCTGGCCACTACCCGGGCTTCGGTATCATCAGCCAGCTTTTTCGAGGCGGCATCCTGCCCGCAGCTGGTGGCCAGCGTGGCCAGGCCGGCGAGTAGGAAGAGGTTGCATGCTTTCATAATGAGGTGGGGAAAAGGAAGCTAGGCGGCGCGCAGCTCGTCAGCGTAGGCCTGGATTGCCGAAGAAATGTCCATGCCGTCGTTCACTTTCTTGAACAGCTGCATTTTTTCGGTCTGCTCGGTGGTGTACGTCACGTATTCTTCCTTCGACACTTCGACGCCATATACCTTCGATACCCGTCCCCCCAGGGTGATGAATACCTCGTTGTATTTGGCGCCAGGGCGGTTGTTGCGGTTGATGGAAAGCACTAGGTCTTTCTCCTTGTCGGAGAGGCTCATCATGCGCTGAATATCATCGAAACGGCTCAGGAAGTCATTCATATCCAGCATGATTTTGCAATGCGAGTTATTAATGATGGTGTCCTTCACAATCGGATTGCCGATGATGTCTTCAATCTCCTGAGTCACGACGATAGCTTCCCCGAAGAACTTGCGGACGGTTTTAAACAGGTACTTGATGTACTCGGCCATGTTGGCCGTGGCCAGCGCTTTCCACGCCTCCTCAATTAGAATCATCTTGCGCACCCCGTCGAGCTGGCGCATCTTCTGTAGGAAGGTGTCCATGATGATGAGGGTCACCACCGGAAAAAGAATCGGGTGGTCTTTGATGTTATCCAACTCAAAGACAATGAATGACTCCCTGGTAAGGTTGAGCTGCTTTTCTGAGTTGAGCAGGTAGTCGTACTCTCCTCCCCTATAGTAGGGCGCGAGCACATAGAGGAAGTTGTGAATGTCGAAGTCCTTCTCCCGTACCTTCTCGGTATCGAGGTGGGTACGGTAGGGACCGCTCAGGAATTCGTAGAACGTGTTGAAGCTGGCCTTGAGGCTCGTGTCCTTTTCCAGCAGCTGGTAGTACTGGGCGATGGCATTCGAGATGGATACCGATTCCGACTGGGTGACTTTCTCATCGGCCAGCTTCCAAAGCGTCAGAATCAGGGTGTGCAGGCTTTTACGCTTCTCCACGTCGGGCCGCCCCTCCACGTAGAATGGATTGAAGCTGATGGGCTTGGCTTCCTCGTAGGTGAAGTATACCCCGCCTTTCAGCTCGCACAGCCCCTTATAGCTGTTGCCGGTATCCACGAGCAGCACATGCGCCCCTTGCTCATGGTACTGGCGCACCATGCCGTTGGTGAAAAACGACTTGCCCGAGCCGGACGGCCCCAGCACGAACTTGTTGCGGTTTTTGATAATGCCCTGCTTCATGGGCTCGTCCGACAAGTCCACGTGCACGGGCTTGCCGCTGATGCGGTCGCTGAGCTTGATGCCGAACGGGCTGGAGGAATCGCGATAGTTGGTTTCCACGTTCCACAGGCAGGTGGCGGCATCCTCGAACGTGTAGAAGCTTTCCTCGCCGGGGAAGTCGCCGGCATTGCCCGGGATGCCCGCCCAGTACAGCGCCCCGATATCAACCGTGTTTTGCCGGGCTGCGCAGTTGAGCGAGTTGATGGCCGAGCCCACCGCCTCGCGCAGGGCCTTTTCCTCGTGAGGATTCTCGGTCCAGGCCAGCACGTTGGCGTGCGCCCGCACGATTAGCTTCTCATCGGAGATGGCTTCGTTCAGGTAGCGGTCGTAGAACTCTTTGTTGATGGCATTCTCGCGGGAGGTGCCCGAGAGCGAGTTCATGTTGTCGCGCTTCTTCTCAAATTTCTTAATGGCCTTTTTGTGGTCATCCACGAACACGTACTGGTTGTAGATGTGATTGACGGGCAGTAGCAGGGCCAGCGGGGCCGCGAAGCCCACGTAGAACGGCGAGTTATCCTTGCTCAGGGGCCCGTACTTACCCTCCGTTTGCAGCGCGGAGGGCAGGTCATCGAGTCGGCCAAGCGAGAAGCAGCTGCACGCCCTAGGGCCCACTTTCAGGCCATTGGTGAAGTCGATGTCAACCGCCGGCGACTTGTCGCGCAGGTCGAGCGACAGGTACTTTTCCAGAATGCCCGTCCTCGCTTCGGTGCCGCAAATCTCATCATCCGTCAGCTGGGTAAGGGTAATGCCGGCATCGGAGAGCACCCGTACAAATTGACCTACGGCAGTGAAGAACTCGTTCAGCACCTCGTCTTTCATCATGTCCTTGGGCACGATGCTGGACCGGGAGAGCATGGTGCTCATGCTGTTCCACGAGTCGCGGGCCGAGGACGTTTTGGTGAGGTAGAGGTAGCAGTGGTGGTTGAGAAACGGCCGCTCGTAAAAGTGGAGGTTGTAAGCGTGCGAGAGCATGGTATCGCCCTCCCCGAACTCCGGCGTGTACTTATCCTCCACAAACCAGTCCTGCTTGTGCACCACCGTGTGGTTGGGCAGAATGCGGACCCCCTTGCTGAAAGCGGAATGCAGCGACTCGTAGTTGCCGGCCGAAAGCGTGAAGATTTCGGGCAATTCCAAGCGGTAGCCCACCGTGATGTCGGCATTCTTGCTGATGAGGCAGTTGCTCTCCACCTTGTAGATGGGCTGCTTGCTTTCCAGCGTAGCCGAGTTGAGAAGGAGATTGCTCATGACTGCTTTAAATCTTTGAAAAGGCGAGCATTACGACTTACAATTCGTTGGGGCTGGCGACCCTTGGCGCGTAGCTTCATGGCGCCGTGCTCGCCGTATTTGGCACTAAGTGCAAATACCCGCGTTACCCAGGCGAAGCCGCCACCTAGGGCCAGCGCTACCGAGAGGTACGTGTTGGCCCCGACGATGCGCAGGACGATGAAGCCCAAAAACACACCGCCGAGGCCGGCAACCAACATGAAGATGTAGCGCGAGCCCACTAGCCCCTTGAGTTCGATAGGCTTGTTAATGCCCTTGTTCAGTGGGTAGTGGCCCATCGACTTACAAGAAGAAAGCGCGCAGCACCGTGGCCACGACCACCAGGAAGATGCAGCTACCGAACCAGCTCATAGCTGACTTCTGGGTGTCCTGGTCACCCGAGTTCCACTTGCTGAACACCTTAATGGCACCTACGAGGCCCACGATGGCCGCGATGGCGTAGATGAGTAGGGTAGCTGGGTCGAAGTAACCGGCAATGGCAGTGGTAGCATCCTGGATGCCCTGCTTGCCGGCATTGAGGCCACCCTGGGCCAGGGCGGCACTAGTGGTACCCAGCACGAGCAGGCCGGTGCTGAGGGCTTTGTTCAGGCGCTTGGTAGCGCGGCTGGTGAGGTTGCTTAACATGGCTTGGGGAAAAGTTGAGGAATGGAATGAGCGAAAAAAAATGAAGTGAAAAGCTACTAAATCGTTTAGTCAAGTTCAGGTTCTTCGATTCCAGCGTAGAGGTGCGCAGTAGTCCGCTGGGCGCTCTTACTGCTGGCTTGGAAGAAGGCCATTAGCAGATTGGTGTTTTGCATAACAGGTGCTTGCTCGACTATATCATCTTGAGTGAACTGACCCTCAGCAGCCCGCTCGAAGTAGTTGCCAAGCTGGGCAATGCCTATGGTTTGGCTAGGGTCGTACTCCTCAGGTGCGGATTCCACTCCGATTTCGGTATCCTGGAACGAGTTGGTACCGTTTGGCCGAGTAAAATTAATTGCTTTTGCATCAAATGAAACACTTTCGATTGAATTTCCATCAATAAAGTTATTTGAGTCATCAGCCGTAGGAAGGTCTAGGGCTGGTAAGTCACCTAGCTCTTGGTCTACCTCATCGGCTCCAAGGTCGTCTTGCTCTTCGTCGGTTTCCAATTCCTCATCCAGCTCCTCCCCTGCTGCTTCCGATGATTTGGTCACAGTCGCATTGGTTGCCGGCAATTCAGGCGGGGTAGCTGGTGGCGTAAGCGCGGGTTTAGCGATAAGTGGACCTTTGCCGATGAGCGATGACAAAGGCCGAACTGGCGCCGGGGCATCATCCGCAGCCTTGCCCCTACCCTTGGCCAGACCCAGCAGTTCAGCGCGGTAGTAGGTCAGCCCTATGTAAGCGTAATAGAGTATCAGCCCCAGGAGTAAGACACCGGTAAACTGGCCCCACGAGATAGCTTTAAACATATTCGTTGCTGGTTAAGGATGGTTGGAAAAGGACAAAGCAGTAGCTAACACGCTCATTTTAAGCGTGTGAAAATGAAGTCCTTAAAAGAGGGGAGGTTAGTAGGGTAGCTTCTTTTTCTTAAGCTTCTCTTGGTCGTTCAAAAACTGGCGAATGGCCAGGCGATACGTGTCGAAGTGGTGATTGGCAATATTGATGAGCAAGTCGGCCAGGCCGATACCACCAGCCTGGGTCAGTGTGGACAAGGCCGTGTGTAGGTCCTCGTCCACGTAGATAGCCTTGGTTTTGCGGGAGCGAACAGGCTTTAGGAAGACGCCGGCGTAATCAAACGATTCGGTCGGGGCAGATTCTTTTTTCCCTGTAGTTGATTGACTGTCAACTGCCGGCTCCGGCTCTGGGGAAGGGACAGTAGCTGGCGTTGGGCTGGGCGTAGGTTCGATGGCCGCAACGGGCGTAGGCTCGGCGACTACAGTGGGGGTAGACTCGGGTGCTGCGGCTGAGGCAGGCGCCGGGGCGACGGGTGGTGCAGTATTGCGAGTAGCGACGAAGTTCATTGCGTTGGCGAGGTCAACAGCAGGCGCGGTGGGGTTCTTCTTAGACATGATGCGAGCAGATTAAAAGGCTTAGTTATCTCCTTTAGCTGCCACTGCGTCAAGCGGTTGAGCAGGTGCGGCCCCGTAGATTGTATCTGCCATTTCTTTAATTAATCCGCTGATACCCAAGCGTTGAAACTCTTTACCCAACGGGAACATGGTCGAGCGCATAGCGTCCTTCTTGTAGTTCACACTATGCTCCAGCCGACTTTTTAGAAAGGGGATTCCTTCCTCAGCAAAATATGCCTCGGTGCGCTCGTAGAAATCCTGCTTCTCGCTCTTTATGTGCTTGTTCCAGAAGGCATAGCACTCCTTCAAGCGGCTATCCGGTTTGCCCTTCACGAAGTGCTCCAGCATGTGGGCGTAGGTAATAGTGGCCTCAACGCTCAGGCGGTCGGATTCCAGGGGCATGAATATGTAATCCAGCTGCTTCCACAGTTCCAGGATGCCATCAATGTTGATAGTGCCGGGCGTATCGATGAATACTAGGTCAAACTCCCCGTCCATCCCTTTGGCTACACCTAGGGCGTCTTTAACTTGGCAAGACTCGATTGGATAGGCTTGCTGGCCCATGGCCATGAACTCAGCGGCCTTCTCAGGGCTGCTGGTTAATAGCTCTAACTCCTTATCCCGTAGGTTTTTTAGCGAGTGCTGGGGATAGTCACAGTCGATGACGGCCACTTTCTGCTTAGCCAGGAAGTGGAAGGCCGAAGCCGCCAGGATGTTGATGGTGGTCTTACCAACGCCCCCCTTCTGGGAAGAGATGGAGATGTACTTGGTGGTGCTCATGTGAACGAGGCTTTGGGATTATGAAAGATTGGAAAACTGGGACTGCTGGAACTGGTCGAAGAAATCCTTGCACTCTCTCACTGTTACAAAACTAGTTTGATTGATTCAAAAAGCAACAGTTACGAGAACAAAGATTTAAAAATGATTTTAACAGATTGTTATATTTGTTAGTCGGGTATGAGTAAAACTACCCAAGAAACAACTTGAAAAACTATCAGACTACACACCTACAAAAGCACGAAGCATGTTTCTTATCAAACATATCATCAAGTTCAAAAACTAAAAAACAAGTTTTCTATCGAACTGCGAAGTTTTATAACTATCAAACATGTTTTTTATCAATCTATCAGAACTGTTACGTAACAGTTCTGATAGATTGATAAAAAACACTCGCTTGTGGAGTCGTTTTGTAGGGCCGATTCCAGTGTAGAGGAATGTGCTTTACCAGCTCGCCAAAATGCCCTTAACGTATCCAGCAAGCCATGACTTTGTGGCCACAAACCTTCAGTTTGCGCGCACAAAGTCAACGGAGAAATTGACGCAAGCTATTTCTCCTTGTCTTGCTGGGGAAACCCCAGACCCCGCCCGTTATGGAAGAGAAAGAAGCGCAGCCGCAGCCGGCGAAAGTGAATAGGGAAGTAGTGAAACGCTTCCGCGCTACCCCCGATGAAGTAAGCAAGATTGAGGCTAAAGCCGAGAAGGCAGGCCTCAACTTCTCAGAGTACTGTCGCCGGGCAGTACTCGATAAACCGGTAGTGGAACGGGTGCCCATTGAGCTACGCCGGCAGCTGGGTGGGGCAGGTAATAACCTGAATCAACTCACGAAGCTGGCTAACGCTGGCAAGTTGCCTGGCGTCGGCATTGAGGCGCTGAATGAATTAGTGAACCGCTTACTAGAGACCCTTCGATGATAGCCAAGACCGTTACCGGAAATGATTTTACGGGTGCCCTGGAGTACGGAGCAGGCCTGCGTTCCGACCGTACCAACAAGCAATCAGAGTTGCTGAGCGTGGCTAATATTGGTAGCCAAGACGCGCACCAAATTGCAGCCGAGATGCAAGCGGTGGCCAGCATGAGTAGCCGGATTCAGCAGCCGGTTTGGCATACGGTTTTGTCGTGGGCCCCGGGTGAGCAGGTTAGCCGCGAGCAAAAGCTGAAGGCGGCAGCCCTCTACTGCGAACTGATGGGAGCGAGCCTAGAGCGACACCAAGTAGCGGTTTATGAGCATAAGGATAAGGAGCATCCCCATGTGCACATCTATATCAATCGCGTGCCCATGGACGGCGGACCTGCGCTCGACACGAGCCAGAACTACGCCCGTAATGTGAAGGCCACGCTGAAGATTCGGGAGCAGCTAGGGTTGCAGCCACTGCCCGAGCGCCGGCACACCACAAACGACCTTGACCCCAGCAAGCAGGTGACCCGCGGCTACGTGCGTGAGGTGCTCACCGCCGCGTTGGCCGACCCGCGCATCAACTCCCTCGAAAAGCTACTAGCTCACCTGAGGGAAAAGGAGATTGAGGCCACGTTGAAACGCGATGCGAAGGGCGTGCTGGTGGGTAGCAGCTTTCGCTACCAGGAAGTCAGCGTGAAGGGAACCGAAGTCGGGATAAAGGCTAAGCAGCTGCGCGACCATTTCAGTCCTTTCGGCCGCGAGGCTCTGCGCACGGCTGACCACGTGCAGTCCGGTGCAACTGGCCCCACTCACAACGCTTCAGCAGTGACGCCAAGCGCTAGTCAGGCCGGGCCGCTGCTCAGCTTTGAAGAGGAGGGTGGCCAGGGCGGCGGTACTGATGATGCCGAGCAGAACGAAAACACGTCGAAGAAGCGTCGCCGCCGCCGAGTGTAGGCCGCCAATCACCAAGGAAAACGGGCCTCAGAGTGCCAACAAGGCAGTTTAGAAGGCAATCAACCATACTCCCACCATATCCCCAGCCCAACATTAATGGAAGATGAACGCGCAATGCGCAAAATCATGGACTTTATGCGCCTGATTAGCGTCGTTCTGGTGCTGCTGCACCTTTACTACTACTGCTATGGGTATTTCGCCCAGCAGCACCTTACAACTGCTTGGCTAAGTAGTATCCTAACCCGGTTCAGTACGAAAACGGCCCTGTTCTATGCTCCTTACATAACCAAGGGAGCGGCGGCAACCTTTCTGGCCCTGTCCTGCTTCGGCACGCGGGGCAAGCTCAGCGAGTCGCAGACGTGGCCGCCCATCCTAGCGTACCTCGTGCTTGGTGCCGGCGTGTTTTTCGGCAATGGGTTCCTACTCACGCTTTCTTATGCACCAGTAGTGGTGGCGGCGCTGTATGCTGGCACTACGGCCCTTGGGTTTCTGCTGCTACTGCGCGCCGGCAACTTACTAAGTCGAATGCTGAAAGTGAACCTGATGGGCGACATTTTCAACCTGGAAAATGAGACGTTCCCGCAGGAAGAGCGCAAGATGGAGAACGAGTACTCGGTGAACCTACCCACCAGCTACCAACTCCAAAAGAAGCAACGCAAGGGTTGGGTGAACATAGTCAACCCATTTCGGGGCACCGTGGTCTACGGTACACCTGGCTCAGGCAAGACGTTCGCGGTCATCAACCAATTCATCAAGCAGCACCTCAATAAGGGCTTTTCGATGTACGTGTATGACTTCAAGTTTCCCGACCTCAGCACCATCGTGTACAACGAACTGCTGAAGAACGAGGACAAGTATGCCGCCCCGGTGCAGTTCTACGTCATCAATTTCGACAACCCGACCAAGAGCCACCGGTGCAACCCGCTGCTGCCCTCCATGATGACGGATATTGTCGATGCCTACGAATCGGCCGCCACCATCATGCTGAACCTCAACAAGACGTGGATTCAGAAGCAAGGCGATTTCTTCGTCGAGTCGCCCATCAACTTTGTGGCTGCCATCATCTGGTTTCTGAAAATATACGAGGGGGGTAAGTTCTGCACCTTCCCGCATATGATTGAGTTCCTGGGCCGCAAGTACGAGGAGATGTTCCCTATTCTGGGCTCTTACTCTGAAATTGAAAACTACGTGCGGCCCTTCATTGACGCCTTCGACGGCGATGCCCGCGAGCAACTAGAGGGCCAGATTGCCTCGGCCCGTATTCCGCTTAGCCGCATGGCTAGCCCGCAGCTCTATTGGGTGATGTCGGGTAACGACTTCACGCTTGATATCAACAATCCTGACGAGCCGAAGGTCCTGTGCGTAGGCAACAACCCCGACCGGGAAGTAATTTACGGCGCTGCCCTAGGGCTATACAATGCCCGTCTCGTGAAGCTGGTCAATAAGAAGCATAAGCTCAAGTCGTCTATCATCATCGACGAGTTGCCCACCATCTATTTCAAGGGGCTGGATAAGCTCATTGCCACAGCCCGCAGTAATAAGGTGAGCACGTGCCTGGGAATTCAGGATAAATCGCAGCTTGACCGTGACTATGGAAAAGCCGAATCGACGGTAATCCAAAACACGCTCGGTAACGTAGTTTCCGGCCAGGTAACTGGCGAGAGTGCCGAGGCGCTATCCAAACGGTTTGGACGTATCTTGCAAAAACGCCAGTCACTGAGTATCAATAGCAAGGATACGAGCAGCAGCATCTCGACGCAGCTCGATAGCATGATTCCGGCCAGTAAGATTTCGGGCCTCACGCAGGGCACTTTCGTGGGGGCAGTAGCGGATAATTTCGGGGAGGAAATAGACCAGAAAGTATTTCACGCTAAGATTTTAGTGGACGTAGCCAAAGTAAAACGTGAAGAGGAGGCTTACCAACCTATCCCCGACATAACTAGTTTTGCGAATTCGACGACAGAAGAGGACGAAACTGAACAGATAATCCGCGCTAACTACAACGCTATCAAGGCCGATATTGCCACTATGGTTGTGAGTGAATTGAACCGGATTAAACGTGACCCTCTGCTGACGCATCTAGTAAAAAGTAAACCAGCCAAGAAGGCATGATAAACAGAGAAAAGATAGGTAAGAGACTCGCTCAGCTACGTGACGAGCTGGCTTGCCCTGGGGAAGATGCTTGGTCACAAGTGCGCTTGGCTGAGGAAACCGGCCTCACGCGCAACGTGGTGGCCCGTCTGGAGCAAACCTTCTCGGGTAGCATTGAAGTCTGCCTAACCATTCTCCATTTTTATCACCACCGCGGCTACAATATCAGTTGGATTATACTGCCTGATAACACGACGGTTTCAAAGATGGCACTAAGCGATACCACAAGAGCTATTGATGCGCATTTGGTAGAGTCTGAGCTTGAAGAATTCAAGCAAATGCTTGGCATTGAGACTGATAAACTATTATCGCGTTTGACCGTGTAGTCTGCACAATGATTCTCTAATGAGAAACGAGAGGTTTAATTATTGAAAAATGATAATTCAGGCTTGAGCTTGGTATATTTGTTTCTGGTAGCCCCTGGAAATCTGGGGTGAGAACGCAACCAACTTACTGATAGCACTATGGCTGAAAATATCGAACCAAAAACCGGGAGTGAGCAGGAAACGCCACTCCCGGTTGCACGCACTAGCCAGAAGGCCCGTACTGATACTGAGCTAGTTCAGGAATCAGCTAAGGCCACCCAGGCTCCCGCTCAGATGAAGCCCGCCACCCGGCCGGCCGCTAAGGCCAAAATCGCAGTCGATGAGCGCGACGAATTCATCCGAAATGCGCTCCCGGTAGCGGCGGCCCTGCGCAAGGCCGGTAACCCCGAGGAGGCTAAGAAGCTGGAACTGGTGGCCAACGCCATCCTGCAAACGAAGTCGATGGAGCGTGCGCCGGCCCCTGAGCAGATTCAGGCCCCCGCCAAAGAGGAGTCGATAAAAGACTTGCTGGCCAGCGTGTACAAAACCATCGACCAAAATCCGGCATTGAAAAACATGCCGGAGGCCAAAGACATGCGCCGGGCAGGCAACAAACTAGATAAGGATGGCATGCTTAACATCACCGTGCGCAATGGCGTGGTAGTGAGCTTTGTCAGCAACTTTACCGACAACTTCAGCCGCACCCAGCAGGTAAGCGCGGTAGGGCCAAAGCCATCTGTAGCCCAGGCCACGCCCGCAGTTGGGGCAGGTGCTCAGTTTGTCGAAGTCCCGGCCACCCAGCCAATGGCCATGCCCGCGCCGACTGCTCAAGCAATACCCACACCCATGCCTGCCGCTCAAGTAGTGGCCACACCGGTCGCATCTGTGCAGGAGGCCGCTCCCAAATTCCAGGCTTACCCGGCTTACACCAGCTTTGCACCCTCGACCGAAACCGGCGTTTTAGAGCCTCGTAAGTTGTCGAACGACGCTAGCCCGCAGCTCAATGTGGCCATGAGCGACAAAGGGGAGTTTGGCATCAATCCTCAGGTAAACCAGCAGCGGCTGATTGGCGACGGTATTTCCAGCCTGAGTAAGTTCTTTGACTATCAGTTGCCCACATCGGGCCTCAAGATTGCCCATGTCGGGCTAGCTGAGCCTGGTCAGATGAAGCAGACGGAGAAAGGCTGGGAAGTGGTTACCAAAGGCAGGTTGGCCCTGACCGATACCGCTGGCAACGTGTTTAAGCCCTTGATGGGTGCCGCGCAGCAGATAGCGCCTACGGCTCCCGCTCAGGTAGCGCAGCAGGCCCCGGCCACTGGCCAGGCTGTACCGACGCCCGCCCCGGCTCAGAGCCGAGCCGAAATTATCTACGCAGCCGCCCCGCCCGATTCGAGCGGTAATCTCAACAAGCAGGTGCTCCAGGCCCAAGCCGCGCACTACTCGATGTTTCAAATTCGGGTAGACCCTCAAGACAGCAACCGCGCCATTCTGTTGCCGGCCCCCGGGGCTGATGGGCGCCTAGTCAACTCGCTTCGGGATATCATGGACAATGCCTACCACCTGAACGGCCGTCCGGAGCAAGGCAAGGCATTCCTAGCGGTTGAGACGCCGACTCAGCTAGCGCGCACGGCCGACGGCTGGCGCGTGACGGAAAAGGGCCTCGTAGGATTCAGCGCAGCTGAAACAGTGTATCAAACGCAGCAGCCGATTGCCGTGCAGCAGGCCGCCCAGGAGGTTGCGCCGACAACTCAGTTCAAGCGGGCCGATGTATCGGCTGAAGAACTGGCTAGGGTAGGAGTACAGGTAGCAGACTTGGAGAAGTCGGGGCAGCTTCAAAGATTACTAGAGGGAAAAAAGACCGACCTCATTCCTTTCGTACTCCCTACCTCAGACGGGGTGGCCATTCCGTTCGAAGCTAAACTTGTGCTGCAACGCGATGCCCAGGGCGTTGCTAGTCTGCGTGTCGATTTGCCCAAATACGAACTGGAGATTCCCAAACAGATAATGGGTAAGGATATCACGCCGGCCATGCAGGTGCAGTTGCAGGCCAACGGCGTCGTGCCGCTGTCCGAAGGCTTTAAAGATGGCCAGGGCCAGCCGTTTGCCGCTTACTTGGCGGTTGATAAGGAAATGAAGCGCGTGGTGGCTGTGCCCCGCGAAGGCATCAGCGTACCCCGCGAGGTACACGGCGTGAAGCTAAGTGCCGAGCAGAGCAAGCAGCTGCTCGAAGGCCGCCCAACCCGCATTCAGGGGATGACCAACAGCAAGCAGCAACTGGTCGATGCCACGGTGCAGCTGGACCCACTAGCCCGCAAACTCACGTTCCGCGACTCGCAGCCCCGTGTTGCGCAGGAGCAAACCCAATCCCAGGTACAGCAGCCAGCACGCCGGCGTGGCGTGGGCGTGTAACCGGCCTGGATAGCCCAGAAAATCAGCCTCTGATACTTCAGGGGCTGATTTTCTTTTATAAACTCTCTTTCACATGCAACAGCCCCGCGAACCAGAACTCAACTTCAACCAGGTAAAGAAGGATATCAACCTGGTTGATTTGGTGCTTACCCTTGGCTACCAACACAACCGCGCCAAAAGTGGCTCGGACATAGAAAAAGGTAAGTTTCACACGTTCGACTACAAGGGCAAGCCCGGTCTTGACCAGGTTATCATTTATAAGAATCCGGCTGGCGACTACCTCTATTTCAACCGGGCCGACGACCGCGACAAGGGCAGTGTCATCGACTTTCTGAAGCACCGCATCGAGAACCCGCGTATCGACGGGGTAATGGCCACCCCAGGCAAGAATATCTGGGCCAGCGTTATTGAAAACGCTAAACGCTTTCTGAATCTGCCGGCAGCGGAGCGCAGTACCAGCCACCAGTTGCAGCAGCGCATTGAACCCGTGCAGCGCGGCGACGCCTACGTGCCGGACTTCCTGCGTAAGACCACCCCGCTCACGGATACAGCCTATCTCATGCACCGGGGCCTGAGTCCCGAGACGCTGGCTAGCCCTCTGTTTGCCGGCCGTATCTTGAACCACGTGCACACCGGCGAAACCAAGGACGGTCGCCCGTATAAGTTTGTCAATACGGCGTTCCCACAGCTCTATCAGGATAGCATCGTTGGGCTGGAAATCAAGGCCAACGGGTTCAAGGGCCAGGCCGCCGACTCACTCAACTCGGCGGCCTTGTGGCTCTCGAACACCAACAGCAAAACCACGACGCTCGTGGTAGCGGAAAGTGCCATCGATGCGCTTTCGCACTACCAGCTGAAGCAGCCCACCAACGCGCTCTACGCCTCCACGTCGGGTCAGCTGACCGATAATAAAGTAACGGAGCTAAAGCACCTGGTCGAGAATAACAACCTCAAAACGGTGAAGCTGGCGCTCGATAACAACTTGGAAGGGCATCTATTTGATACCCGGATGATTGTGGGCCTGGCGCGCCCAGCTACCCCAATGGGTATTGTCCGCACCTTGCCCGGCCTGATAACCGTGGCCATCCACTCGGTGCAGGACGAGCCGGTAAGCCGGCTGCACCGCGAGGCTAAGGCCTACAATCAGCAGGTGCTGGAGAATTATCGCAAGGTGGCGGGGCCGGAGGCTGCTTCTGGACCCACACTTGATATTGAACTGATTAAGGCCTCGAAGGTGGGTGACCACAGCTATCAATTCCACGTGCCCAAGCGCCTCGAAACTCTGTCTGCTTTCAACCAGGCACTTATCAACGCTTTTCCTATGGTGGCCAAGGTCGAGTTGGAGAAGTCGAAGGCCAACGATTGGAACGACCAACTGAAGGAGCAGCTCAAGGAAAAGGCCCAGACGATAGGGCAGGAGCCTGGCAAAGAGCCGGAACAGGAGCCGCGCCCGCGTCGGGGACCTCGTTTATAGCCGTCCGCAGGTTATAACCTCACCAGCCCTTTTACTCACTCACGTTTAGTTAGGTCCGTCTCAGAAAACGGAAAATATTGCACGTTAAGGTTCGGGAGTATTCTTCGTAGCAATGGCTTTACGTGTTGTGACTCACCGTGGCTGTTGCAGAACTTGCCGGCTCCCTATAGACCAGGGTTCGGTTAGCTTAGAAGCGTGAGAAAACCGCTTCTAAGCTCGTTTTTAGGGCTGATTCGGCTGATGGTGGCAGTAGGCGATGTATTTGACTGGGTTCTGCAACAGCCACCACCGTTTGCAGCGTGTAAAAGCTGGTTAGTGGCTCTTCTTGGCTGTGCCAGCGTCTTTGTTGCGACTAGGTTTGGCCGTTTTCAGCCAGTTCAGTGCGGCCAATACCTTGGCATCCTGCTGTAAATCAGCAAAATTATCGCCTTCTGTAATTAAATTATCCGGTAGGAGGCGGAGCGGGTAAACGCGGCCGGTTCGGTCCGCATCGACCGAACCCGCTAGGGTCAGGTACGATTTCCCCTGGATGGGGTAGCTGGTGTTGGCCGTAGTCGCGCCGTAGGTCGGCTCGCCGAAAAAGCGGGTGGCTGGGCGGCCTTGGAGACTAATCGCGACAATCTCCCCCGAACTAGCGGTCATGCCACTGAGTAACACGGCAATGGGCCGGTTCGACTGCGTGCGTACGGTAGGAGCCGGTAGCGCGGTAATCGCGAGGGTGTCTAGGTAAAAGTGAGGTGGTCGGGTAAATCTGGACAGAATAGGGTCTTAACTTTCGAATGTCATGAAAGACAGCCCTCCACCTGCCAAACGCCGGCGCTATGATGCCGCCTTCCGGGCCGAAGCATTACGCCTGGCTAGTGAAAGCCGCTCGACCCAGGCCGCGGCGCGCGCCCTCAACATCGACCCCAAACGAATTTATAAGTGGCAGAAAGAAGCGCTTACCCCCGTGGCGGCCGCCCGAGGCGCAGAACTTGACCCCGCCACGGCCGCCGAGTTGCGCCAACTACGCGCGGCTAATCGGCGGCAGGCCCAGGAGCTAGATATTTTAAAAAAAGCCATTGCCATCTTCTCACAGACACCGGACCAATGAGTCGTTACCGCTTTATCGAGGCGCAGCGGGACCACTACCCCGTGCGCCTGCTCTGCGAGTTGGTGCAGGTACCTGCCAGCGGCTACTATGCTTGGCAACAGCTTCAACAGCAAGCAGTAGCTAAGCCAGAGCCAGCTTGGGAAACCGCACTAGTCAAGGTATTTGGGGTCCATAAACGCTGCTATGGTACGCGTCGGCTCCGCGCCGAACTGCGCCGCCAGGGCTACCGCGTCGGTCGGCAGCGGCTCCGCACAGCCATGCGCCGCCGAGGTCTGCACGCGCTGCAACCCAAGGCTTTTACCCCGCGCACCACCGACTCGACCCACGGGCTGCGCTGCGCGCCGAACCGGCTGCTCGACCAGCCCAAGCCTACCCAGGCTAACCGGGTCTGGGTCAGCGATATTACCCATCTACCGCTGGCTAACGGCGACTGGGCCTACCTGTGCGCTTTTCAAGACATGGCCAGCAAGCAGGTAGTCGGCTGGCAGGTAATGGCCACCATGCCTGAAGAGTTGGTGACTAGCGCCTTACAACGGGCTTTCTGGGCGCAGCCGCCCACGCCGGACCTCGTAGTCCACTCCGACCGGGGCGGGCAGTACTGTGGCAACGCCTACCGACAGCTGCTCCACAACCACGAGGCGCTGCGCTCGCAGAGCCGCCGGGGCGACTGCTACGATAATGCCCAGGCCGAAAGCCTCTGGTCGCGCCTCAAAACCGAAGTGCTCGAAGTCCGCGAGCGACCCGTTTTTGCCGACTTGGCCGACGCCCAAGCCAGCGTTGCCGAGTATTTTGACTACTACAATCACGAACGCCTACACTCCAGCATCGACTACCAGATGCCGTATCACACTCACCAACAGCTTCTTCAATTTAGTGCCCTAAACTGTCCAGCGTAACTGGACCACCTCAAAGTGCTCTGTTTGCAGTTTAGCTTAAGCTATTTCAAGGCCAGTATAGCTTGACTTGTAACTCCGTCAGGTTTTCAGCGTGGCGAGTTAATAAGCTAAGCTGAGCAGATGTTAGTGGTGTCAGATTAGTAGCGACTTGACACACAACTTGCCATTCGTCAGAGGTAAGGTCGCGAGCTGCTAACTCAATGTAATTCACTTGTTGCTCCAAGTATTCTGTGAGGGCGAGGCGGTGCTCTTTCGGATTGGCAACCCATTCAGCGCGCAGCTGCCTAGCCGCCACTACTGCTGGTGGGATATTGCCCTGCGCTAAGTTGTCGATGAAGCCCGGAATACTGTTTTTAAGCTCCCACCCCAGCGATAGATAAGCAACACATTTGCTGTGTTCCGTTGCGCGCTGAAATAGGCTGGCCATCATCTGCGCATTCTTGATGCGGTTCATAAATAAATCCACCGTGCGCAGCAAGAGGGCAATTGTATTGGGATAAGGGCGGCCGCCCAACGGGCTCAGACCTGCCCCAGCATCCGATACAATGATGGTATTACACTCGTAGCGGCTATTAGCCTGCGTGAGTTTTTGGATGCCCTGATTGTCGTAGACCCCGCCGTCGATGAGCTGTGGGTGGGCACGGGTAGCATCAGCTGGTTCCCGAAAGTATTTTGGGCCAATAGTAATAGGGGTGAAGGCAAACGGAACGCAGGAGGAAGCTGCTACTGCGCGCGCCACTGGGAAGTTAGCCGCGTTGAAGTGTACCGGGGGCTGGTAGTAGGAGTATGTCGAGTCAGCCATCCACTCCCGTGAAAAAGTAAATGGCCGCCCTGTTTGCAGATTCGAAGTGCCAATTGCCAGAATGGGAGTCGGACGTAAATCTTGCAGTGTCTGCCCCTGATAAAAAAATACATCGTAGGCCCGCTCTATCTCCTGGCTAACCGGAAGAATGCGAAACTGATAGCGAAGCACAATGAGCAGCAAACCGAGTAACGGTAGCAGCGACAAAGGTGCCCAGCGCGTAAAAAGCAAGGCCACGCCCGGCACGACAAAAGCCAGTACTACCAACAAAAACCGCACAAACGACCAAGACTTCAGCGCGTGGCTGATTACGTTACAGCGAAGCAACGCCTCCGTCATTTTAGCGTGAAAGTCCTCAAAAGCCCCCTGATGCAGGCAGTACGCCGCGCCGGTGATAGAACCACCGGAAATAGTGGAAATAACGTCAATAGTGGCTAGTCGCTCCATTTCGTGCAGCTTATTGAGCGTACCTAAATGGAAGGCGGCCGCCCGATAGCCACCACCGGATAAGGCTAAGCCAAAGCGGCGAGTAAATGCCATGCGTGCACGATGAATGAGTAATAGGACCTTGACAATTGGAGCATTAAGGACTCGGAGTACTGAGTTGCTAGTAGTCGTCTTTAAACGCTCGTACCGCCGTCAGAAAATCAGCAATGACAGTGCAAAGGTGCTTTTTCTCGGCCGGAGTTAGCTTATTGAACCTTGAGGCTGAAAGCGGCTGGGTAAGCGTTGCACAAATCATATCATAATACCCTTTGTCACCGCGCTGCAATTCGTAACGCAAAGCCGCATACTTGAAGTGCTTTGCGCGCTTTGCACTATATCGGTCAGCTTCGCGGCCCGAAATGATGCCGTCCAACACGAGCTGATACTTGAGGCCATCAATAGTAGCGGTGAAAGAATTGCTCAATGCCTGGATGGATATGCTCTTGCCGGAACCGCCGGTCACTTCGCACGAGTCATCCACAAATTCTTCTAAGTAGTCTGACAGGGTCTGGCCGAAGTCCGCCGTGTTGAGGTACTTATCCTCATCGCTCACTTTCTTGCCTAACTCTTGAGGCACTAGGTACTGCTTCACAAAATGACGCAGTACCTCCAGTTCCTCGGCGGTTTCAAGCTGCGAGCCTATTTCTATCGAGTTGCTGTTGGAAGAGCCCAGCAGATTGAGCGACGTGATGAGACCGTTGGTTTCGTTGAAATAAAACTTGGCGTGCAGCCAAGCTACGAGCTGGGGCGTAATGCCTAAGGCCTCAACCTGCTCCTTGCTGGTTGGTTTGTTGGGCTCGTGCCGGGTATAGAACGTGATACGTACTCCCCGGTCGCGGGCGGCCGTAAGAGCGCTGGCTAGTTGTTTCCAGTGCGTTAGGTCAACATAAGGCGACACCAACACGAGTTCTTGCCGAGCCTCGTGAATGATGTCGAATAAAGCACCACTAATCTTATGTGGGGGTAGAATCTTCACAGGTATTTGTCGGTAGCGATAAGAGTTTGAAAACGGGAAAGGGAAGCTAAAAAGCAAAGCTACGTTAGCTAGCAAAATTAGCTAAGTTTGAATCGGTACTAGTTTTAGTGGCTAGATTGCTGGCATTACTCCGAATTTTTGTGACCTACCCCGATTTCCTCGCCCGCTGGCAAGCTTCCGGCGGTGCCGAGCACGCCAACTACGGCCTCTTCCTGCAAGACCTTTGCGACCTGCTGGGCGTGCCCCGGCCTGACCCTACCACCGACGACCCCGCCCAGGATGCCTACGTGTTCGAGCGCGGCGTGACGTTCGACGACGGCGTAGGAAAGCGCAGCACCGGCCGCATCGACCTATACAAGCGCGGCTGCTTCGTGCTCGAAACCAAACAGGGTACCGATACGCCCGACCAGCAGGCACTAGCCGCCAAAGCCGAGCTGGGCCAAGCCGCTGGCAAGCGCCGCAAGGGCCACGCCGTGCGCGGCACCGCCAAATGGGGCCAGATGGTGGAAGCGGCCCGCGAGCAGGCCCTGCGCTACGTGCGCGCCCTACCGGCCAGCGAGCCCCGCCCACCCTTTGTGGTCGTAGTTGATGTGGGCTATTCCGTCGACCTCTACAGCAATTTTGCGGGCGTGGGCGACAGCTACGTGCCGTTTCCTGACTCGCAACAGTTCCGGGTGCCGTTGCTGGCGCTAGCCGACCCCGCCGTGCGCGAGCGGCTCCGGCTGCTCTTCACCGACCCGCAGCAGCTCGACCCCGCCCGCCTGGCGGCCCAGGTAACACGCCAGTTGGCGGGCTACCTAGCCGGGCTCAGCACCCAGTTAGAGAAAGCAGGCCACAAGCCCGATGTAGTGGCCCAATTCCTGATGCGCTGCCTCTTCACCATGTTTGCCGAGGACGTGGAGCTAATTCCCAAGAAGTCCTTTTCCAAGCTGCTGGCCGAGTATGCCGATACGCCTGAACTGCGAGCCAATCTGCCAAAAGCCTTGCAAAGCCTATGGACTGCCATGGACACCGGGGGCTTCGCCGCAGCGCTGCGAACCGATGTGCGGCAGTTCAATGGCAAGCTATTTCACGATGCGACGGCACTGCCCCTGAATGCCGACCAGATAAAACTGCTGCAAGAGGCCGCTGCCGCCGACTGGACGCTGGTGGAGCCCGCCATCTTCGGCACCCTGCTTGAACGTGCCCTCGACCCGCAAGAGCGCCACAGCTTGGGCGCGCACTACACCCCGCGCCGTTATGTAGAGCGCTTAGTATTGCCGGCCGTGATAGAGCCGCTGCGCCGCGAGTGGGCCGCCGCCCAGGCCGCCAGTGCTCAGCGCCTCGAAGAAGGCAAAGGCAAAAAAGCCGTAGAAGAGGCCCGCACCGAGCTACACCGCTTCCTGCGCCGCCTCACGTCAGTGCGGATTCTGGACCCGGCCTGCGGCTCGGGCAACTTCCTCTATGTGACGCTCGAACACCTCAAACGGCTGGAAGGGGAGGTGCTCACGGCCCTAGGCCAGTTGGGCAGCTCTGGCCGCTTGGAGTTGGGCGATGGCACCACTGTAGGTCCACGCCAGTTGCTGGGCCTAGAGCTGAACCCCCGCGCTGCGGCTATTGCCGACGTGGTGCTGCGTATCGGCTACTTGCAGTGGCACTTGCGTACCTATGGGCTCACCCAACTGCGCGAGCCGCTGCTCGATGATTATCAGAATATTCAGCAACAAGATGCTGTTTTAAAGTATGATAATCCAGTAGCACGGCTGGATATAAATGGAAAAGTTTTAATGCGTTGGGATGGTCGCACAAAGAAGGTGCATCCTATCTCTGGTCGTGAAGTACCCGACGAAACAGCTCAAGTTCCTGTGTATGACTATCCTAATCCGCAACAATCAACTTGGCCAAAAGCTGACTTCATTATTGGTAATCCTCCATTCATAGGCAAACTAAAGATGAGAGAGGATTTAGGAGACGGGTATGTTGAGGCGTTACGCGACGCTTACAGTGCAGAAGTGCCTGATTCTGCCGATTTCGTAATGTATTGGTGGTATAAAGCAGGCCAACAACTCTTAGCGAGCAACGTCGATAGAATAGGGTTTATCACAACAAACTCTATAAGTCAAATATATAATCGCAGGGTAATGGAGGCCTACCTCAATAACTCTCAAGACCCTATCTCATTAAGTTTTGTAATCCCAAATCATCCATGGGTAGATACTAGCGATGGAGCTGCGGTACGCATTGCAATGACGGTAGCACAACGTGGTATTCACAATGGCATTCACGCAACAGTCGTGAGCGAAATACCAGTAGAGGATGATGCAATTGAAGTAGTAATCGTTGAATCAGAGGGTCTTATCAATTCTGATTTGTCATTAGGCGCAGATGTAACCACAGCATTTGTATTGCAGGCAAACCAAAACGTCTCCTTTGTAGGTGTTAAGTTCTATGGAAAAGGCTTTGAGTTAGACCAAACAGAAGCGGCTAGCTTATCAGCTACCTCAAGTCAGCCACTTGTGAAGCCTTTTGTCAGTGGACAGGATTTAACTAAAACTCCTCGCCGACGGTCAGTAATAGATGCGTTTGGATTAACATTAGAGGAAATGGTAAGCAAATATCCTGATGCTTATCAGTGGCTATGGCTTCACGTTAAACCCGCTCGAGACCATAACCCTAGAGAAACAAGACAAGAAAAATGGTGGCTTTTTGGCGAGAATCAGCCTAGTATGCGGCGAGCAATTGAAGGTTTGCCAAGGTATATCGTTACTGTCGAAACAGCCAAGCACCGCTTGTTTCAATTTGTTCCTGGTGACTGGGTATCAGAGGGTAAAGCAATAGTCATTGCCACTGATGATGCTTATTTATTAGGTATACTGAGTAGTCAGTCACATGCAATATGGGCACTAGCCGCTGGTGGACGTTTGGGGGTAGGTGACACTCCTGTATATAACAAGTCCCGATGCTTCGAGCCTTTCCCATTTCCTGCTGCCACTGAGGCTCAAAAAGCTCGCATCCGCGAAATAGCCGAACAATTTGACGCGCACCGCAAGCGTCAGCAGGTCCAGCATCCCAGCCTCACGCTCACCGACCTCTACAACGTGGTGGAGAAGCTGCGCGTCGGCCAGCCGCTCACAGTCAAGGAGCAAACCACCCACGAGCAGGGCTTGGCCGCCGTAGTGCTCAGCCTGCACCAGCAACTCGACGCGGTCGTAGCCGAAGCTTATGGTTGGCCGGCTGACCTACTTGAGGCCGATATCCTCACCCGTCTGGTGCAACTCAACCACCAGCGCCAGCAGGAAGAAGCTGCCGGTACCATTCGCTACCTGCGCCCTGCTTACCAAGCTCCCGGCCAGCAGCAGTCGGCCCTGGCACTACCCCAGGAAGCCGCCGCCGCTGCCAGCACTGCTACTGAAACCGGCCCGCAGCCCTGGCCCACCGCTCTGGCCCAGCAAATGCAGGCTGTGCGAGCCGTGGTGCAGCAAGCCACCGCGCCGCTGGGCGCGGCACAGGTAGCAGCCCGCTTCCGGGGCAGCAGCGCCAAGAAGGTGCAGCCCCTGCTCGATACGCTGGAGCTAATGTCGCTGGTGCGCTTTGTGGAGGAGGAGAATAAGTATGCCGCGTAGTTCGCTGCGCTATCAAGCTGATGAACTTACCCTTATCCCCACGCTTATGAGCTTCGCAAAGCAACCACTAGTTGATAAGAATGCCTTGCAAAGTGAAAAATCTGTGCGGGCTGTAATGTCGTTGCTGTCGTTGGAAAATGGCTTTATCAGCCGCACCGAAACACCCGATTATGGGGTGGATTTAGATGTGGAGCTAGTAGATGAGTCGGGTGCTACTTCCCGCAAATTTGCGGTGCAAATCAAGAGCGCGGCTAGTGTCAGGTTTGTGGAACAGGACGGCCAACAGTTTGTGACGTTACCGTTTGATACCTCACGCCTTGGCTACCTCTGTCGTCGTTCGCCGGCTTCCGGTATCATCGTCCTCTACGATGCTGCCGAGCAAGTTTGTTACTTCGATTACGTGGAGGCACTGGTTTATCGGTTAGAAGGCAGGGAGGCGACTCGCGAATGGCGCGAGCAGAAGCAGGTTACTCTGCATCTGACCAAGCAAATACTAGACGAAGAGGCACTGCGCTCACTGCATAATCAGGTCAGCCATACTTACCAGCAGCATCATCGACTAGTGCGGCAATACGGTGGTCAGTATGGCCTGACCAGCTTCGCCCCCGAAGTCAGCGACAAATCCACCCCTCTGCCTAATCCTAATGACCCCGACCAACTGGCCGCCTGGCTCGAAATTTACGGTGGCCTGTTGTTCAACCTCGGCGATTACCGGATGCTGCTGGATATGTTAAACCGGCTACCGCCGCGTACCATTGGCGCATCCAAGCGGTTACTGTTTCTAGCTGCCCTGGCAAATACACACACTGGGGTACTGATTGAAGCAGAGTACTTCCTGCGCAAATGCGCCGCCGAAGAATACGACGAGGCGGAGCAGGACTTGCTGGCATTTTCTCGCATTGCCTTGGCGCTGGCTAAAGGTGAGGCTTCCCGTAGCACCGTGCTTGACGAGTTAGCCAGCCTCAAACAGCGAACGACTTCCTCTATTAACACCCTCACTTTCAGCCTAAATATTATCTACCTGAGTCTAGTTAATTCCTGGTATGTAGAAAATGCCGGGCCGATGCTCACTTCTATTAAGGACCTGTTTCGGGAGATAGACGATGCCCCAATTGAGTTGCGTGAAAAGCATTTGCTTACAGTTTATAATTGTGAAAACCTCTGCATCCTACTCTCGACAACCTTCTCCCGCGATGCGACTTATGCCAAAATTCGGGCGGAGCTAGGAGCCCCGCTGGCGCACAGCGTACAACTAGACCGTGCTCGGGCCACCGCTGAGATAATTACGGCTATTACTGACCGAAGTAAAGCCGCAGCTACCTATGCCTACAACCATAAGGACGAGGTGCTGCTGGCCTATGCCGTTCGCCTGGATGCTACTCTCTTCCTGGATATTCAACACACGCAGCTGCTACTTACAGCAAATGAGCAGCTTTCGCTTACACCTCAAGAGCGCGATACCTTCAGCCAAGTAACTAGTAGGTGTGCAAATGCTCACGGTATTTTCGTCAAGCACCAGCTACCCAAGGCAGCACACCAAGCACTTGGCCTTGTGTATGAGCTTGATGCGCTGTGCCGAGCCGTATATCGGCAGGCATTGCTGACGCAACCGCCCGAAGAATTGCTGGAACAATTGGCTCAACTGGAAAAACAAACCGGTATCGCCCCGTTCAAGCCCACGGTGCAACAGTCTTACCAACAAACGAAAGCCTTACTGACAAAGTCGGAGGATGATTTAGCGCACCAATCCGACGAAAGTCTTGCTGAGTTCGCAGTACGCTATTTGGAAGTACTTGGGCTACCCGTTGACCGTTTACCTAACCTGTTGGCCGAAATGCAGGCTAGTCGATTGTTTCAACAGGAATGTGAAAACTCTTTATTAGAGCTGCTGAGCGACCAAGGCCACCCAGCCCAGAACCTTAGCGCTTATACCCAGCCAACTTCGTACAAAATTCGCAATAAAGTAACTGGCTTTACCACGCCAGCAAGCAGCGATGTGAGTAAACTGCTCGAACAGTATCGCGTAATGGTCAAAAACTGGAAGTAGCTGAATGGTTTGAATATCAGGCAATTATTTGTAGCGGGAGACGGCCTTTTTGAGCTTCTCGTGCATAGAGTCGCGCAAGGATTTGGGCGCTAGCACTTGTAAATCAGGTCCGAAACTAAACAGGCGCGTCTTGAACTCCTGATTGATAATTAAGCGTAGCTCGATTACCAAGCCATCCGCAGTGTCACTTATGGTTACCTGGCTTGGGTGCAGCGCTTTGGTAAGTACGTAGAGAGCTCGCCCAGCCGCAATGTGCAAGCGAATAGTCTCGGAGTGCGGATTTTTCTCCGGCATCGTTACCCCGATGATAGAATCGAAATAGGTGCTAAAATCGACATCAGTCGGACGAAATTTCAAAGGGCTGTCATCCAGTCCTTTGATGCGGTCAAGCGCGTAGTTTTGAAGATGAGCGCCTTTCGCTTCATTGCTGGCTATCAGATACCAGCGCCCGTTGTACGTCTTGAGCAGATAGGGGTGGACTTTCACTGGGCTGGCCTGTGCTGCACGGTAAGATTGATACTGCATCACCTGCGGCGTCTGCTCCCGAATAGCTTTATACAGAGGTTTCAAGTGCTCAGTGCCAGTATAATCCGGCGCTGCTTCTAGTTGAAGAATTGGGTTGGTTACGGTTCCATCACTGGGCAGATGCTGTTCCAGACGCTGAACCAACTCATCCAGGTCATCCGCCAGGCCTAGGCCACGCAAAGCTTTCAACGTATGCAGGCTCTGGTGAAGAATCATCAGGTCTGCGCTGGTAAGCGGGGTTTTGCGAATAGAGTAGCCCGGCTCCGTGTAATGGTAGCCTTTCTTGCGGGTGTACTCAATGGGGGCAGCATGGTGCATCGGCAGTTTCATGTCGTGCAAATCTCCCTTGAGCGTGCGCTCGCACACGCCTTTCCCTTTGGCTGTGGTTTCGCGGTACTCATCATCTACTGCTTTCAGCAGGTCCTTGATGGTCCAGATGAGGTTGCGCCGTTGTAGGCACTTATCAATAATGAGGTAACGCTTGTAAGCATTTTTACCGACCGGCATCGAAATCCAAGGGTTAAGCCTGTTCACAGCCCACATCGGCCAGTGAGAAACTTCACGCTGCGAAGAACGGCCTTTTCAAATTAGTTAACGAGAGTAGGCGGCAGCGTAGCCGCAAGCTGCTCACTGCTTAGTGTGCAATCAGCTTGCGCATTCCACTGCCGAAGGAGACTAAAAAGCTGTTTGACGATTTTTGCTAGTTAATTTATTTTATTGATAATCAGTGTTTTATGATTTAAAATTGACATCATAGCAAAAATATATTGGGTCAATTTTTACTGTGCAATAAGGTTGCACAGTTCACAATTTGCTTTGCCTTAGCAATGGAGAAAGCCTCTCCCTTTTGGCTGTAGCCGGACATCGGCTGGAGGGGAAGGCCTAACTTTTTACCAACCATTGCTTGGCTGAAACTGGAAGGCAGCGGAGTCGCTGGCGAATGGTTTCAATAACTTAACTGCTTAAAAGCATGCACCAAATCACCATTTTTAACTTAGGTAATGCCGACACCTCGCGGATTGACCTCGCGAACGGCGAAAAGTTGCTGATTGACTACGCCAATATGCGGTGCGCTACCGACCCGAAGGACAAGCGCATCGACTTGCCGGTGCAGTTGCGCGCCGACCTGAAAAACGCGAAACGTGACTACTACGATGTGGTCGCATTTACCCACCTCGATAATGACCACACGTGTGGCGCCTCGGAATTCTTTGAGCTGCTGCACGCAGCCAAATACCAGGGCGGAGACCGGGTGAAAATCAAAGAGTTGTGGGTGCCGGCGGCCGTTCTCGTGGAGGATGGCTGCGAGGACGAAACCCGTATTCTGCGTCAGGAAGCCCGTTACCGGCTGAAAAAGGGCGAGGGTATCCGCGTATTCTCTGGCCCCGGCCAACTCACCGACTGGCTAGCCACCCAAGGCCTTACCGTAGCCGACCGGCAGCACCTCATTACGGATGCTGGTACGCTGATTCCCGGATTCGATTTGGTCACGCATGGTGTGGAATTCTTCGTGCACTCCCCGTTTGCCAGCCGCACGGCAGGCGGTGGCTTGGCCGCGATGGACCGCAATAGCGACGCGCTGACCTTTCAAGCGACCTTTATGGAAGGAACCCGGAAAACCCGGATGCACTTCTTTTCGGACATCGACTGGCCGGTAATTAAGTCCATCGTGGAGGTAACCGAGTACTACGGCCGCACGGAACGGCTGGAATGGGACATCTTCAAAATTGCCCACCATTGCAGCTACCTGTCGCTCAGCAGTGAGAAGGGTGGTGAAATAACGGTGCCCGACGCCGAAGTGAAAAAGCTGTTCGAGACATACGGACAGAGCCGGGGCCGCCTCATCTCGACCAGCAAGCCTATTCCCATCAACGACGATGACAAGCAGCCCCCACACCGCCAGGCTGCAGCCTACTACAAGGCCCAGGCTGAGCGGCTCCGAGGGGAGTTCCTGGTCACGATGGAGCACACGAGCGTCCTGTACCCCGAGCCCATCGTCATCAAGATTGACCAGCTTGGGGCCAGCATCGGTAAGCTGGCTGCGGCCGCCAGCGTGGCGGGCGGTAGCATTCCTGCGCCTCGGGCTGGCCGGAGCAACTAACGGCTGAAAAGATGGAATTGCTTGAAATGGGATACTATCCACTGTCGGGAGAGCCAGTTGAGGCTGGCTCTCTGGCAATACCAAAAGCCATTGAATTGGTGCAAGCCCTGCAAAGTCAGGGCTTGCCCTATATCCGGCTGGTAGATTGTCTGCGCGTTGAAGAGTACGAGTTCGTGGTCGTGGATGTCGAGCCGGAAGTGCCGCAGTATCCGGTGCACGAGGTGCAAAATGTCGAACGCATCGCAATTGGCTTCAACCCGGCTGATATAGAACATCAGCTGGTATGGGCGCTACGCGAGGATTTTCCACTGGTACCACACCTACACTTTGGCCGCGAAGGGATGCCGCGTAGCTTGTGTCTGTACCAGATTGCCTATGCAGACCTAAAGCCAACCTGGACGGCTGCTGCACTGATACGGCAGCTACAGCGCTGGTTGACTCAAACGGCTCGTGGAGAGTTACATGCTGCCGACCAGGCGCTGGAGCAAGCCTTTTACGCTCCACCGGAGCGGCTGGTATTGCCAACTGTTGTTTTTGCGCCTGATGCCGCAATTATGCAAGAACCTCTGCACGTGCGTTTCGTCAGCACAGTGCTTGGCAAAACGACCTTGGTTGCTTCGTATGCATCTGCAGCATCAGCACCCGAGGGCCAGCAGGCAAAGTTCACCAGTTTTGTGTATACGGCTTCGCCGCAGGTGCACGGTTTGATTCGGGAACAGCCACGTACAATAGCTGAACTCCAAGCTTATTTGTCTGGTAGCGATGTGGATTTTACGAACACGCTACGCCGGTACTTGAGTGACTTGAAAGATGCTCCAGGCTTTAATCGCAGCCTTCAATTACTGATTATTGTTCGGCTCCCGAAGTTGCGCACGGCAACGGAGGCTATTGAGACAGTGGAAGTATGGGCCTTCGCTTCAGTCGGCATGCTGGCTGAGCTTGGCACAGAACTCGGAATTTGGGCCATGCACGAAAACCTCTTAGCCGACCTTTACCCTATCGACCCTGTGTGCATCGGGCAGCATAGTAGGCTAGAATTGCTCAGTCCAGTGCGGGCGCTCACGCGCGACCTGGCTGCTGCTTACAATGGCTTGCTGTCTACCACTACGCGCTTCGTAGCAGTGGGCGCGGGTAGCTTAGGGTCGCAGGTAGTCAATAACCTGGTGCGTGCCGGGCAGGGCAATTGGGTATGGCTCGATGAAGACCAGTATCTGCCCCACAATGCGGCACGGCACTATTTGCCGAGCAGTTTGGTAGGCTTGGGCAAGGCGCACGCGATGGTATCGATGTTGAAGAATACCTACGAGAAAACGGACTTGCTGGCCATTGCGGCCAACGTATTACACTCGACCTCCGCCCAGGTAATGACGGCATACAGCGCGGCAGAGGTCATACTGGATATGTCAGCCTCAGTGGCAGTGGCTCGGCACCTGGCGCTGGATATTGAAAGCCCAGCCCGCCGCTTATCGCTGTTCCTGAATCCATCTGGAACTGACTTGGTGCTGCTGACGGAACCAGAAGACCGCTCGCTGCGCCTCGACCAGCTGGAGATGGAATACTACCGGGCTTTGCTACGCCAACCCCAATTACAGCAGCACCTGCTCACCGCTGGTCAACCCATTCGGTATTCGCACGCCTGTCGTGATGTTTCCGTGCAGCTGCCACAGGACCAAGCCGCCCTACAAGCGGCCATCGGAGCCCGGGCCGTCCGCACATCGGTGGCTGAACCGGGTGCTCGCATCAAAATCTGGCGGGCACAGCCTGATTTGACTGTAGTGGCTGATGAAATTGAGGTGTCTACTTATGCGGAAGTGACGGTGGGTAGCTGGACTTTAGCTGTACCGCACCAACTATTGCGGGAAATACGCGAGCAGCGTCAGGTGCGTCTACCCAATGAAACCGGTGGGGTATTAATTGGCGTTTTCGATACACAGCACCGCCGGGTGTACATCGTAGACCTTATTCTCTCGCCGGCAGATAGTCAGGAATCCCCCATCGCTTATACCCGTGGCGTGGAGGGGGTACCAGAAGAACTTGCCCGTATCAGCGAATGCACAGGCCGGCAGGTATTGTACGTAGGAGAATGGCACTCACACCCGGACGGTTACAGCGTACTACCTAGTGAAGATGATAAGAGACTGTTTGCTACTCTGCAACGTGAGAGCCAAACAAAAGGATTACCAGCTGTGATGGCTATTGCTGGTGAACATGGGACTACAAGCTGGTACGTAGCAGATATCGCCGTTGGTAGAGGAGTAAATAAGCTGCCTAGCTGAAACATTAGCAGCAATACTATCAATTAAGACTAAGTGGATAAAGCTTGGTCTGGTGTTTTGCATCGCAGATACATCCTCGGTGGTCGGTGCGTAAATTCTTCGGAATATGTCCGCACTGCTGGCAGGCGAGCGCCTCAGCCAGGTCATATGCCGCTTGCCCGAACTCGCGCACATCGTTATCTGACCAATCATTGCCCAATGAGTTGAAGTGTGCACCTACCTCATTGCGAATGAGTTTCATCGCATCGAGCTTTTCGTGGTACCGCTTCAACGCAATTTCCACCCAGTTTTCTTCAAGGTGCGGTGCCACAGGTAGGCCTTGAGCATCGCGCCGCACCCGTCGAACCCTAGCGTCTCGAAATAGCGTTTTGGTAGTGCGTAGCAAGTCGCCTAGGGTGTGGCCACGGCCTGGGCGATATTTTAAACTGCACTCGTAGTACGCCGCCAAATTGTCAAGCACATTTTCTAGCAGTACGCCAGCTTTAGAAGCCACCGCTTGCCGGTCAAAGATATCGGCTTCTAAAGCCGCCACCAATTCAGCCGCTAGTATTTGGTCTTCGTGAGGTCGTAAACCACGAGTTAACGTCCAGTACTCAAGCTTCAGAAGGTGGACACTTGCGCCGCTGTTTTTGTAATAGTCGTGCCAGAGTCGGTTGTGCGTAGCAATGATGACCTGCTGAAAATTAACTGCTTCTGCAGCAAGCAGGTCCGATATTCGACAAAAGTGCTGCGCGTCCACCGAAGTAAAAACGTCGTCGAGTACCAGTACCTGGTTCTTCGGGTTGTTACGCTTAGCTAAAGCAAGCCAGAGACAAAAGCCAAATGTATCGAGGTGCGACTCGCTAAAATAAGCTTGTGGTACGACCCCATTCTTGTCTTCAAATGTAGCCTGTTGTTCGAGCGAAGCACGTTTAGCATCATCCACTTCGAGGCGATGCAGACCTATTTTTTCGCCAGGATGAATAACTTGATATAAGGAATTTACTTCTTCAATGATTTCATCCAGAATATTTTGCACAAAATCACGGCGCTTATTTACGACTAGGGTCCAGGCGTTGCGTAACCGGTTGAGAATGGCACTTAAATTGGCTACTTCCGCAGTACTCTTGCTTAATGACTTGGCATTCGTTTGAATACTAGTATAAACAGCAAGCCGCGTTCGTAGGCTATCGCGCTCCGCTTGCACTGCGTCACTTACTGCCGCTAGTTGCTCACTAAGCTTGCTGACTTGCGCGCTGGTAGCATCATTATCTACTACCAACTCCGCTCCTCGTACTTTCCAGTTGATATTTAATGCCTTCACCGCAACTGGTTCATGAGCCGTAAAGCGGGCACTTACAGCTTGGATTATACGTACTATTTCCTTATTACAGCGAGTATTCTCGTCATCAGCAGTTTTAAAGCGAATCTTAGCAGCCTCTACTTTCTGTAGTAGTAGGCGAGAGGTCTGCAACTGTGCAAGTTGCGACTGGATACGCTGGCGAAGTTCATCAGCCTGTACGCCATTAGCGCATAATGGGCAGTTGCTTGGCTCGGCGGGCAAAGCCAAATAGCGCTCAGCAGAATTTAGTAGATTTATAAGGTCAGTGCTTCGGTCATCAGCATCTTGGCTCAAGCCCAATAGTTCAGCATTGGCCGTATCCAATTCGTCTTTTTCCAGATTAAACTTGGTCTGAGCATTCTTCCACTGTGCAACAGCGTTCAGCGTATACTCTATAGCTGTATTCCCCTTAGTTAGTAAATCAAGCTGGGTTTGTAGTTCAACAACATCCTCCGCCGCTCGAAACATGGCCCAAGTCAGAGGGTCACTATCTGGCTCACCGAGTTGCTTTTCTTGAGCCCAAAGAGCTCGTAGTAGTTCTTCTACTTTAGCTCTAGCAGCCTCAGCAATTCCGAACTCCTTTTCTACCGCGTTACAGTCGACCCGTAAGGCTGCTTCGGCGCTATCCACGCCAGCTACGGCAATGAATTCCTGAATGGCTTCGTAGCGTTTGGCCGCAGTTGTATCAATTAGTTGTAGCAAATCACGCCGCCGCAGAACCCTAATCTCAGGCATAAGGGCATCATCACTCCCTGGGGTGATAACTATCGTTTTGCCGCTCAGCCTAGCTCTGCAAGTGTGCCCCACCTTAGTAGTCAACTCAACCTCAACTGACTGAGCATCTTGGGTGAGTGAGGCCACATGTTTCTGCGGAGTTAGAATGCCAGGCCGGATAAGCGACCCAAACGAGGCGTTGCCGATGATATCCAGCGCATCTACAATCGTTGATTTACCAGTGCCGTTCTCGCCAAAAATAACGACGATATTGGTTTTCAGTCCTCCCTTCTCAGGCGTAAACTTCACCGTTACTGGCTGCGTAGCACCCCGAAAATTTAGCAGCTTAAGCTGCGTGATGCGCTGCGGCATGGTCGGTGTTGATAGTGGTAGAAATAGCAGGCAAGTTTTTTTCGAGCAGCCGCCGCCAATCCCCTAGCTTGGGATTCCCCATGGTAAGCAGTGTAACCGCCACACTCTCGTCGGAAGCCTTGATAAATTCGGAATTCCGAAGCGCGACCACTATTTGAGCAGCTAGCTCTGCATTAGCAGTTTGTGACGGGCCGGATGCATTGGGAGTTGACTGGGGCATTTGCAATTCAAAAAGAGCCAAAAGCAAAACTGGTCGTATCTGTTTTTAGCTATTGTCGCTAGACCTCCAATTAAGCGGTTGAAGATATTACATCATTCGTCAACTTCACTAGCATGACTTTGAAAGAGGCCACAACGAATCATCAACTCGTAGTGCTCTTTACGCTCGACTTGGTCTATCAACTCAGTATTTTGATTTTCAACGCGTCCCATACCTTATATGATAGATGCGTTAAGTTATAAACCTAGCGAGTGGGCCGCATTATACGCAATGATATCATCAAGCCGGGAGTAGCGGCTAATCATGGCGTCGGTTTTCTGCTTCGTCTGGTTTTTGATGAATTCGTTGGACTGGCCGTTGAGCTTGGCCGTGGTAATAAAGGAAGCCCGCAATGAGTGGGCCGAATACTTCGCCCCTAAGTGCTCTTTCACGAGCAGGTTCACGCGCCGGTCCGACAGCCGCCGCCGCGAGGGCGTGCCAGCTTCGCCGGTCTTGCCCCGCGCCAGTGACACGAATACCGGCCCTTCAGTGCGCCCGCCCAGCAATTCTACCCACGCCTTATAGGCGCGGATGGGGCAGAAAAGGGGATTAGAAGCGTAAAAAACCGCTTTTTGCTCCAATTCTCCGGCTTGGTTAGTCTTGCTTTTGGGCAGGCTCAGAATGAGGGCAGCATCAGTTAGCTCGATATGCTCCAGATTCAGACCAACTAACTCGGAGCGACGGAAGGCCCCGGTGAAGCCTATTAATAGGAGTGCGCGCGCGCGTACACCCTCGGGCCTATTCAAGTCAAGCTCGGCAATGCATTTTTTTAGATGGGCCACCGAAAAAGCCGGGGCCTGCTTCTGCTTTTTGCCCACCACGCGCGCCACGCCCTTGCGTAGCACATCCAGCGCCGGCGCACTGATGGCCGAGGGTAACCCGAGCAGCTGGTGGTTTTTCTCGATGGCGGCCAGGTGCCGGTTGATGGTGGCCAGCTTGCGCGGGATGTCGGCCAAGTGGGCGACGTAGCTGGCGAGCGTGGCCACCGCGGCCGGCCAGGGCGTGAACTCATGTTCGGCACAAAAAGCCTCGTAGCTCCGCAAGTCGGCCGAGTACGCCAGGCGGGTGTTCTCCGCGCCTTCGAGGCCAAGGGTCAGGTAGCGTCCGACGTTCGGCGCGACCTGGCCGGCCAGGTCGTTGGCTAGAGCTAACGCTGGCAAGTCGCCGGTCACAGCCGGCAGGTTCTTTTTTCCCATTGGAGCCATCTACTTTGGGGCAATTGCAGAATTTGCGGGTGGCAAGTGTCCATCAAAGGTAGATAAAACTTAGGTCCGATAAGTAAGAGTTATGGTACCTAAGTTTTGTTTTAAAGCGAGCGACTGGCTAGTGTCCGATTGGTAGCTATCGGTTCTTGGCAAGCCAGCTGAACTCGGTTTCCCGACGGCCGAGTTTACGGACCCGCATGCTCGGCCCTGCCATTTCGGGGCTAACCCCTGCAATGCGTACTTTTAAGGCATGGAATTATCGCTCCTCGATAAAATTAAGCGTTTAGTCATCATCGCCCTGGTGGCCGACGATGAACTCATGGAAACGCTCGTGCTCAAAGGCGGCAATGCTATCAGCATTGCCTACGAGGTGGGTAACCGGGGCTCGGCCGACCTCGATTTTTCCATGGCCGACGATTTTGAGGACCTGGAGGCAACGTTCGCCACTATTGAAAGGTCTCTGGTGACGGTGTTTGCCGAGGAGGGCCTGCACGCTTTCGACGTACGTTGGCAGCAGCGGCCCAGCAAGCTCGCCGAGCACCTCAAGTCATTCTGGGGCGGCTACCTGCTGGAGTTCAAGCTGACCCCGGCCGCACAGGTTCGCCACCATGCCGGCGACTTGGCTGCCCTGCGGCGCAACTCGCTCACGTTTGACGAGCAGCAGAACCGCAAGTTCACGGTCGACATTAGCCCATTCGAATACTGTGAGCTGAAGGTAGAGAAAACCCTCAACGGGTACACGTACTACGTATACCCGCCCCAGCTCGTCGTCTTTGAGAAGCTCCGAGCCATCTGCCAGCAGATGCCCCCTTACAGTGAGATTGTGGGCGGGCATAAATCATCAGGGCGGGCGCGGGATTTCTACGACATCTATACGCTCACCCACGAATTTACCATCGACTCAACCAGTGACGCCGCCCTTGAGGTACTGCGGCAGGTGTTCGGAGCCAAGCGCGTCCCGGAGGTCTACCTGGCTACCATCGCCGATTATCGGGAGTTGCACCGCGCCGACTATAAGTCAGTGGAAGCAAACGTGACGGCCGTCACCCAGCTACTAGGCTTTGACGCGTACTTCGACTACGTCGTTACGCACTTCAGCCACCTCCTGAAGCCGTCGACGGACGGCCCGGCAGCTACTGCTTAAAAATGCGCCGGATAATATATCTGCCACTGGGCATCGTAAGCCGGATTGACTAGTTCGTGCGCCAGGTAGAAGTCCAGGGTTGCGGGCTGAAACTTGCGCACAAGCTGCAGCTGCGAGGCTTTGTAGGTCCCTGCCCGCTCCAGGTAGAGTCCCACCGCTTGGTGATACGGGTACCGGTAGTTGAGCTTGGTAAGTAGCCCGAGTAGGCGGTTAATGGAAACGCGGCCCGCGGCCAGTCGATAGGCCTCCTGTACTTGGTAGATGCCCCCGGCATATTCGGGCCGCACCGTCACGTCCAGTAGCGTCCGCTCCAGCCCGGTTAGGGCTACCCGGCCCGCCGCGAAGTGGTCCTGCGTTACCACGCCGAGTTGCCCCGTGAATTTGCCATGCAACTGCACAAAAGCATAGTCCCCGTGGTACGCGCTGGGGGACGTAAGCTTCGCGGGACGGGCGTAAGCCTCCGTCAACTCGGCCTGGGTTAGGATAGGTAGCGAAACCGGCTGCCGGGCACTCTGCTCCTGATTAACAAAAATCTGCTTGGGAATCTGTTCGGTTAGTCCGTGTAGATAAAGCGCGGTATAGTGCGAGAGGTAGGCGCGAGGTACCAGGTGACTGCCCAACTCGAAGGCGGTCACTTCGCCCCAAGTGTAATAGGTTCTGGGCTGACTACCGGCCTGGATTGTTACCGTCCGCAATTGCGTGGAATCCAGCATCAGGTCGAGAAAATCCCGCACTCGAGTGCCCGCAGCTAAGCGCCAGCCCTCTCGTTGCTGGGCGAGCAGTTGCTCTAACTCCCGTTCTCGGTATACTCGCTGTTCCCGCTGGCTGAAAAAGGCGATGATATCCTTCTTCGCAATTTGAAAGCGCGTCTTATTGGCCATTTTGAAAACCGTTCGCTGTGCCTAAGATACTAGTACCTTAGGCACTCAGGCAAAGTTACAGGCTATTTCTGAATAAGTCAAGCCTGAACGCAATAAAGAAGAGTTTTTATCACAACAAGTCCACATTTGTTTCGTACCTTAGCAGGTACTAGTACCTGCTAAGGTGAGAGTTGAACAGATTATATGCTCTGTAAGCCTTGGTTTAGTGTCTTTTAACAAAACCCTACCGCAGCCCCAGTGCTGCTGTAGTAATGGTAATCAGGTTTGCGCCGGTGCAGCAAATCCTTTAGCGGCGAGATGGCGGGCAGGCGTTTAATATGCCGCAAGGCGTCGAGCAGTTGGCACATCTTCGCCTCCTCACGGCCCAGCGGCGGCGTGCAGCGCAGCCCGAAACTCAACGGGACGGTCGGCAGAAAAGTCACGGGAGAGCATTAGGATAACAACTGGTATACTGAAATAGGAACCGTAGTTTTGTCTAGTTAGCCAACCGCTTGGTGTGCTTACTCGTCCTCGGCCACCGCTGCTCTGCTCCCGTGCCGGCTCCTTCCCATCGCATGCCTATTGACTACTTTGCCTTCTTCAATGCGGTTAGCCCGGTCTCGCGCGAGGTGATGGCGAAATTAGTGCGAGCCGGGCGTGAGAAAGTGGTTGCTCGGGGGGAGTTGATTACGCGGGAAGGCCAGGTACAGCGCGACTTGCTCCTGGTGGAAGCGGGGGTCCAAATGTCTTACTTGGATTACGAGGGCACCCCGCACGTGATCGCCTTTACCTATCCGCCCTCGCTGAGTGGCATTCCCGAATCCTTTTGTCTGCAAGCGCCTTCCCGCTATCAGGCCTTCTTATAGTAGAAAGGGGTTAAACTGAGGTGGTCGGGTAAATCTGGACAGAATAGGGTCTTAACTTTCGAATGTCATGAAAGACAGCCCTCCACCTGCCAAACGCCGGCGCTATGATGCCGCCTTCCGGGCCGAAGCATTACGCCTGGCTAGTGAAAGCCGCTCGACCCAGGCCGCGGCGCGCGCCCTCAACATCGACCCCAAACGAATTTATAAGTGGCAGAAAGAAGCGCTTACCCCCGTGGCGGCCGCCCGAGGCGCAGAACTTGACCCCGCCACGGCCGCCGAGTTGCGCCAACTACGCGCGGCTAATCGGCGGCAGGCCCAGGAGCTAGATATTTTAAAAAAAGCCATTGCCATCTTCTCACAGACACCGGACCAATGAGTCGTTACCGCTTTATCGAGGCGCAGCGGGACCACTACCCCGTGCGCCTGCTCTGCGAGTTGGTGCAGGTACCTGCCAGCGGCTACTATGCTTGGCAACAGCTTCAACAGCAAGCAGTAGCTAAGCCAGAGCCAGCTTGGGAAACCGCACTAGTCAAGGTATTTGGGGTCCATAAACGCTGCTATGGTACGCGTCGGCTCCGCGCCGAACTGCGCCGCCAGGGCTACCGCGTCGGTCGGCAGCGGCTCCGCACAGCCATGCGCCGCCGAGGTCTGCACGCGCTGCAACCCAAGGCTTTTACCCCGCGCACCACCGACTCGACCCACGGGCTGCGCTGCGCGCCGAACCGGCTGCTCGACCAGCCCAAGCCTACCCAGGCTAACCGGGTCTGGGTCAGCGATATTACCCATCTACCGCTGGCTAACGGCGACTGGGCCTACCTGTGCGCTTTTCAAGACATGGCCAGCAAGCAGGTAGTCGGCTGGCAGGTAATGGCCACCATGCCTGAAGAGTTGGTGACTAGCGCCTTACAACGGGCTTTCTGGGCGCAGCCGCCCACGCCGGACCTCGTAGTCCACTCCGACCGGGGCGGGCAGTACTGTGGCAACGCCTACCGACAGCTGCTCCACAACCACGAGGCGCTGCGCTCGCAGAGCCGCCGGGGCGACTGCTACGATAATGCCCAGGCCGAAAGCCTCTGGTCGCGCCTCAAAACCGAAGTGCTCGAAGTCCGCGAGCGACCCGTTTTTGCCGACTTGGCCGACGCCCAAGCCAGCGTTGCCGAGTATTTTGACTACTACAATCACGAACGCCTACACTCCAGCATCGACTACCAGATGCCGTATCACACTCACCAACAGCTTCTTCAATTTAGTGCCCTAAACTGTCCAGCGTAACTGGACCACCTCAAACTTACGTTAAGAACATATCAGATATAACATGTACTTGGTTTTTAAGAAGATGTCAATTTTGCACAGTCCAAAAAGTCAGGTTCAATAACTCAACTGGCTGTCCCTTTTTGGACTGTTTTTCTGAACCCTTTTTGCCGGACTAATTGGTTAAATAGGTTGCAAAACCTACAGGGTCAATAAGTTACGGCTTTCTGGTCCTGGCTCGAAATAGCTTACAGTAATTTTACCCTCTCGCTGCTATAAGAAGGCCTATCACTTGCAGGCGCTCACCGACAGCCGCTTCCTCGCCGTTCCCTACGCTGAGGTAATGGCCTTGCTGGACGAGCACCAAGCCCTGGAGCGGGCCTTTCGCAAAATGACGGAACACCTGTTGGCCGGCACCATCACCCGCCATTTGGAGCTCCGTACCCTACCCATTGCCGAACGGCTGCGGGTCTTCGCTCAGCGCAGCCCGCACTTACTCCAACTCGTGCCCCACAAATACCTGGCGAGCTACCTGCACATCAGCCCCACCAATTTCAGCAAGCTTTACAACGCCGGGGCATGGTAAAGGTTGGTATAGACCAACTTTGGGCAAAGCATTCCCCTTCACTTTTGCGGCAGCATTCCCCTAACCCCGCTGCCTGATGCCCGCTGCTGACTTCCCCTGGCTGGATACCCAAGCGTATCCCTTCGCCCCGCATTATCTGTTGCTATTGGACGGGTCCCATCTGCACTACGTCGACGAGAGGCAAGGCCCGGTGCTGCTGTTTGTGCACGGCACCCCCTCATGTTCGTTTGACTTTCGGCGGCAAATCCAAGGACTCTCTAGGGCCTTTCGCTGCGTGGCCGTGGACCACGTGGGCTTTGGGCTCTCCGACAAGCCCGAACACTACGACTACCGGCCGCAACAGCACGCCCGCAACCTCGAACACCTGATTGCGCACCTAGACTTGCGGGCGCTGACGCTTATTGTGCATGATTTCGGCGGGCCGATTGGGCTGGCCTACGCCGTGCAGCACGCCGATAACGTACGCCGCTTAGTTATTCTCAACTCCTGGCTGTGGGATACATCGGCAGAACCGGCCTTTGCCAAGCTGCGCCCGGTGCTGGCCAGCCCACTCTTGCCGTGGCTGTACCGGTGGCTGAACTTCTCGCCCCGCTTTTTACTGCCGGCCTCGTTTGGAGCCCGTCCGCTGTCCCCCGCCGTGCGGCGGCAGTACATCGCGCCGTTCAGACGAGCAAAAGAGCGGAACGGGATGGTGGGCTTCGCGCAGGCCCTGCTCCACGAGCAACCCTGGTTCGGCGCGCTTGGGCAGCAGCTCCCCCAGTTGCGGGACCGCCCGGTGTTGCTGCTGTGGGGGATGCGTGACAAGTTCTGTGGGCCTACGTATTTGCGGCGATTTGCCCAAGCTTTTCGCCACGCGACGGTCGTCGAATTGCCTACTTGCGGCCATGTTCCGCAGGAGGAGGAAGCCGCTGCGGTCTTGCACCACCTGTGGCAGTTCTTAGCCGAAAGGGAGGTGTAACAGTTGTATCAAGCTTTCAATCAGGGCTATTACTAGACTGGTGTCATAAGTAAAGGTTATCATAACTTATCCTGAACCTGTACAGATTGGTAGTGATTGGCCTAGTTTAGTGGGAGGAGGTCAACCCATACTTCTATCTACTTTCGACCGGTCCAGTAAATGGGAGGACCTCAGAAGGAGGTCAGACCTCACCAAGCGTGGGCTGGCGGCGAGTGGTTGGCGGTTGGTCGAGGGCCGGGACAAATGTAAGGCCGCCAGTTTGGTCGCTGCCCCGCCCCCGAGGGGCGGGGCAGCGAGGCTGCCGCCGGGCGCGCGGCGAGTTGGTGAGCGGGTAGTCCTTGCCACTTAATCCCCATCCAGAATCTCAACCCGGCTCTTAGTCAGCGGGATGCGCCGGCCTCCGTGGTGCAGCACCAGCGCAGCTTTCTTCAGGTACTTATCCGTTTCGACCTCCAGGGTTGGCGGGCTGGTGGGGCTGGTCTGCTGCAGGGCCCGAAAAGCAGCCATCATTTCGGCCTCGTCGAAGGGGTCCACCCGCAGCAAGTAGAGGTGCTGGGCCTCATCCGTCACGTGCAGCACCCAGCGGAGCGGCATAGGCTTAGCCTCGGGACCGAGTAGAACCTGGCAGTAGAGGACCAAATCGCGGGTGAGCGGGTAGGCCGTGCTTTCGCCGCTGAGATAAGTGATGGTATAATTCCTAAGGGTAAGCGGCTGATTGAAAGTTAGCTGCCACGGATACCGCACCAGGTAGTCATCCCAGGGCCGGGCACTGAGGGTACCTGCCGCCAGCTGCTGCCGCACGGCGGGTAACAGCTCGGCCCGCGTCTCCTGGAGCATCAGCAGCCGGTCGGCCTCGCCGTAGAGCTGGCGGAAGTCCACCATCGCCTGCCCGGCCTGATATCGCCCCACCAGCACCTGCTGGCCCACGCCCGCCAGCCACAGCACCACAGCCCCCTTGGGTAGCACGCACACGACCAACTCGTCGTAGGTGGCGTGCCCGTTTTCGTCGGTGTCCCAGTAGCCCGCTTGCAGCCACGCTTGCAGCTGCGCATGAGGTAGCCAGAACTGACCCTCGTAAAACCGGTCCTCCGCGTAAGAGAAATAAAGCAGGTCCAGGGTCTCCGGTGCAGGCTGCAACTCGTCGCTCAGCGCCCAGTGAATCGCCGAATCCCCCCAGTCGCCGGTCAGATAGTGGCCTGAGGGCACTGGAAACGCTTTGTTCCCCGGACCGCGAAATACCCCCGCGTGAATTTCCATCGGGTAGCCCGCGGCGGCGCAGGGCGCCGCCGAAAGTTTAAATTCGGGGGAGGAGAGCGGCTGCATATAAGTTAAATAATTAATTTACATTTAGAAAAATGCATGGATATCGGTGCGAGCTGAACTATGAGCATCAGCGTGTGAAACCAAGATTTTACCCTGCGTCAACTGCTTATTCTTCCAAAGGCTGTCCGTAGCTATTCACAGGCCGCCCGAGTGCATCATGGCCTGGTCGAGGATATCTTGGTTCATAAGGAATAGGTGGGGGGGAAGGGGTGGTAGTTTTAGGAGAGGGTGGGACGACTGGCGGCACGAGGTAGTCCTGTTGTTTGTAGTGGGCGGGCAGATAATGACCTGGTGCATCATCCCGAATAATCTGTCTCGTCGGCACCCCATTGACTTCTCGGGCTCCGAGAACAAGTCCTTGAAGCTTATTGGGAAAGCTGCCCTTCCCCGCCATGACAGACGAAAGGTGCAAGTATTGATGACGTACCCGTACCCCCTGAAATATTCCTCCTACTAAATTAAAAACGTTCGGCCCAGAGGTATGCAAGCGGCCCATTACATAGGCGTGCATCTTATGATAAAGAGGCTTAAGCTTGAGCGGCACCTGCCAGCGAAGATTGCGTTGACGAAGACGCGCAAATTCAACGCCGTGCTTGCTTGCTAGGTCTAGCATCAAGCCGAGCGTTACGAACTGATAATCAGGGACGAGCTGTCGCGTACCCATATATCTCAACACTTCCGTTTTATGCGTGAGCATCGACCCAAGGTCTTTTTGAATAATGCCAGTGTATATTGAAAATGGATTTCTAAAATGCCACTGGTCTTCTTTCAGGGTAGTCAGTTCTTGCGACTTAAACCATCCTTCATTGATAAGACGGTTCCGTTCAGTCATTGTGTAGGCCGTGTATACTTCCGTCATACGAGGGTTATAGCCGCCCCCCACGTCGCCGTGAGAGCCTGGCACTACGCACTCAAAACCTTTGCCGGCATTGACCGAGCTATCAATTGTAGTACGGGGGAAGAGCTTGCGGTACTCGTCCCCGGCAGCCAGTTGCACTACGTAAGTGGCGTCTCCCCCAATAGCTAGGTGTAATAGCTCTACATTATTGCCAAATGGGTGGTCACCTGCCATTTGCACCGGAGCAGCTTGAGCAGCCAGCTCGGTCGTTAGCTTCACTGCTTCCTCCGTCGTGCCGTGGGCAGTGTATGGTTCGAGAGTAGATTTAATTTTGGGAGCAACGGGCTTTATTTTTTCATCTAAAAGAGGTCCGAGTCCTACTGTATCAACGACAACTCGCGTGGCTTTTGAAGTGCTAATCACTGCCTCATAAGCTAAAGTAGCCCCTTTGCGGCCCGTGTTCTCTCCCCCGTAGGAGGAAACGGTATCGTAGAGGCCTACAAAATTAATGGTAATCGCCGTTGGCCTCACTTGTAGGCTGGAAATCAGGTCATTATAGGGACCGAAGAAGTTAAAATGCTGCCCTGTGCGCCGGGCAACGAAGTGCCTGGCTGCCGCCGCCCCGCGACTAAACCCAAAAACGTCTACGCGGAGCTTACCCAACTGAGCTCCTTTGGCTTTCAGCTTTTTGTTAATGGCTTTTGTTACTTCACCGATGGCGCGGGTAACGGCATTGGGCACGCCCGTGGGACCTACCCCAAAGGCATTACCCAGTTGGTCCGGGTAAGCCCCGGATGGCGCGCCGGCCCCGCCGATGTATATGGACACGTGATTGGGAGCCACCACGGACATATACTCCAGGATGGCAATGTTAGAGTAGCCGCGTCCATAGCTGTCGGTGAAGGGCATCGTGTGGCCATTAACGATAACTGACTGAGCATTATATTCTTTATGCTGCGCATGAATGCGATAGGTAACGTTGGTACGGTTATTTCCGGTGCCATCAAAGTAGACCGCCGCTGTCATATCCATTAGCGGTTTATTAATAGGTTTTGACTTTTGGCCCACCACTACCAAGCCAACGCCCGGCTGCGGCGGCGAGTGAGATTTCAAGGGAGTATTCATGAGTCATTCCTAAAGTAAGATGCTGCTTCGCTCAGCATTGGGCACAAGCTCATAATACTGTTGCGCAAGGCCTCCACCTGCGCGGGCAGGGGGGAGGCCGGTACCTTGATTTGCAAGGTTGAAAGGATACTTACCGTGCCGCCCACCGCGCACTTAATGGTGCTTTTTTCGAGCAGCGGGCGGTAGCCACCGGGCGTCACGCTGACCCGCTCGAAGTAGTCTTCCCACAGCAGCAGGGCGGACACGCAAGGCGTATTGTTCTTCAGGGCGCAGGTGCCAAACGGGACAAATAGCTTGTCCTGGTTGGTGGCCATGAGTTTGCCCTGCAAGTATACCGTCTGGTTGCTGAGCACTTGCAGCGGACTGGGCAGCGTGCCCTTATCGCAGTGGCACATGGCCCCGTTGCACACGTACTGCTGTCCGGTCTGGCTCATGTGCGCGTGATGGTTAAGTCGTATTCTTTGGCGTAGCCAGCGGGGTTACAGCAATTTACTCGGGCTTCGATGGCCAGGGGCCACCCGGTAACGGCATCTACGTCATAGGTAGCCGCGTAGGCGAAGGCCAGCGCGGCAGGGTCCGGGAGCGGCCGAGTCGCCGGGTCCTGCGCCGGCAATAGGCCCGCAGCCACTTCCCAGGCTACCACGGCCCGGTCCGTTTGCGCCTCGTCCAACTCGCCGCGGAAACTAAGCGAGGTGCGTCCGGGCGCGGTGGGCAGCGCTAACGTCATGCGCTCGTGAAAATACAGGCTGGTGCCGGCGAAAAAACGCGGAAACTCCGCGGCCTGCCCGTAGCGAAAGTTACTCTCGAAGCGCTGGTAATAAATATTCTTAAAGAAAAAATAATACGCGTAGTCGTAACGTAACGAGGCCAGGACCTGCTCTGGGTGCCGCAGTTGCTCCTCGATGGCAGTTAACAGCGCAGCCGTAATGGTATCCGGTTCGCCTCCGCCGGCGCGGGCTCTGAGTTGCTGCTTTATTCCCGCCCAGCTTTGCAAAAGTTCCTCGTAATTCACCAGTTCCAGGATTTGGCCGGTCCGGGTTATCCTCAGCACCAACCGCTGGTAAAGTGCCGCCAGTAACAGCACGATTTCTTCCAGCGGCGTCGGGTCTGGCTTGCGCAGGGTGGGTGCCGCCGTGGTCAACGTAAGCAGCAGGTACTGGCCTTGAAACGAGCTGGTTAGGGTTAGCGCCTTTTTGATAATGGTACGCCGTATTTCCCTGTGCACGCGCTCTTCCCAGCGCGCGGTGAGCACGTAGTAAACAGGTTCGGGCTGCGCCAGTAGTGGCAGCACCACCGACCGGAAGTCGCCCGAGTTGGGTTGCGGTTCCACCGTTTTGCGGTTGTAGTCGGCCTCGGTAGGGTCGGCCGCCGGCGGATACGCCGGGGCCGCTACCGCCGGCTTGGGGAAGGGGGGCGGGGTGGCGGACAGGTCAGACGGGTCGGAGGCTGCTAGCGTCACGGAAGGAATTTATTTGCTTAATAATTGAGCCAAGCCGCGATGCCGCCGCTTGAGTTATTAGTTTAGGACTTACGCACGGGACGTACTTTGGACCAAAAAAGGCTGCTTACGCTAACTCAACGCACGCATATTTATTTTCTACTCAACACACCGCACAACTATACAGGGACGCATTTAGCGACCCAGTTGCCGGAGGTGAGCCATAACTAAGTGAACTGCTTTCTGCGCGATAGTACGTTCTCATCCAGTTAGTTGCGCATGTTAGTGGAGCCTCTGCTGGCGAATTCGCCCGAAGCCTTTTTGCTCGTGGACGACAGTGTGCAAGACAAGCGCTATAGTCGATTTATTGAAGTGACGCAGCGCCAGTATTCCGGTAACGTCTACGGCGTAGTCACGGGCATCGACTTGGCCAATCTGGTGCATAGCAGCGGGTAAAGCGGAGATTTTCTGCCCCTGGACTTTCGCGTTTATGCGCGGGTGCAGGATTGTATGCTCCCCTAAATAGTGAGCCAGTTGGCAGTAGAGAAAAGCGCATTTTCAACGACAGCCTCATAAAAAAAGGACGATTCAGCGAAGCGCAAATTGTTGCGATTTTGGAACAACAACACAGCGGGCAAACCGTGGCCCAAATCGTGCGCGAGCATAGCCTAAGCTAGGGAGTGTTTACAATCAGAGCCAAGTCAAAGCGGCAATCAAGCAGCAGGTGGCAAAGTAGTTGGCGGCCCGTTTATCAAATCGGGTTGCCACCGCCCGAAAACGTTTTAAGCCGTTGATGGCCCGTTCAAGATGGTTTCGCTCTTTATAAACTTCGGCATCGTGTTCGACAGGTACCGTCCGGTTTTTCTTGCCTGGAATCACAGCCAGAGCCCCTGCTTGCTGGATTTGGGTGCGCACGTAGTCCGCCTCATAGGCCCGGTCGGCCACTACTGCCTGCCCCGCCCGCAGGTGACTGCGCAGCAGGCCGGGGGCCTACGGGCAATCTCCAGCCTGGCCCCCGCCCCCGGTCAGGGCCAGGGCACAAATTCGGCCCAGCGCGTCGCAACTCAGGTGGAGTTTGGTGGTGAACCCACCGCGGCTGCGACCGAGCGCCTGCCCGACGGGGCTGTCTTTTTTTCCGCGCTACCGGCCACTTGGTGGGCTCGCACGGCGGTGGAATCGACCATGAGCCGGTGCAGCCCCGTCGCATTTTGCACTTGGGCCAGCACCTTCGGCCACACGCCGGCCTTGCGCCAGCGCCGAAACCGGGCGTACACCGTGTGCCAGGGGCCAAACCGTTCCGCCGGCAAATCGCGCCACGACACCCCGCAGCGGGCCCGCCAGAGCACGGCTTCCACAAACAAGCGCGTGTCTTTAGCCGTCGTACCCGGCGAACTTTCCTGGCCTGGCAGCAGCGGCGAAAGCCGTACCCACTGCGCAGCAGTTAACACACTGCGGTCTTTATTCATGCTTAAAGGTCGGCCCTAACTGTAAACACCCCCTAGGACTTCGGCGGGCTGTTTTTCGCACAGGCTCTATAGCGAAGCGTTTGCCTTGACGAAGGCGGAGTCGACGGCTTGGGTGTGGCCCGTGACTAGGCCAGCAGCCACGCACTGGGTAAAGACATGGTCGAACAGGTGCTCAAAAACGGTAGTTGGAAAGAGTTGGCAGGTGCGGCTGATAGTGGAGTGCCAGGGCAAGTCCTCATCCACCTCATAGCCTAAAAAGGATAGGATATTGAGCCGCAAGCTGCAGGGCTCGACCAGGTGCCGGTCGCTGACCAGATTTTCCAGCCGACTGACAAGCATCAACTTGAAGAACACGACGGGGTCGAGCGAAGGCTGGCCCGTGTGGCTGTAAAGGCTCTGGGTCTGCTCGTAGAGAAAGTCCCAGTCGAGCAGCTCGGCTAGCCGGCGGTAGAGATTCTGCTTCGGTACGTGCTCCAACAAGCGAAAGCGCAGCACGACTTTACCGGTGAACGGCTTGTGGCCTTGCATAGACCTAAGATACAACTGGCCGGCCACCTGCTTCTGCAACAGCCACTGCGCCTTGCTGGTCCCGAGTTCGCTCTACTTGCAAGTACGGTCAGCTACGTAGGTGGGCGCGGCTCAGGGGCCGGTGCCCGGTGGCCCGTTTAACTGTTGGACCAATCTTCTACCCAAGGCCATTAGTCGTAGCCCAGAAAAAATAGCACGCCCACGGTTTCGGCCCCGAGCCAGGTCAGCGCCGTTTGGTCGGTGTAGGAGGCGGTGGGCAACTTCGGGTCCGTTACCTCGTAAAAAAAAGCGTCGGCCGGCACTAGTTCAGCGAACAGTTCGCCAAACTGCCGCGCCAAATCGGGGCGGGCGTCGAAAACGGCTGTTTCGCAGCACTGCCCGTAGCGCAGGTACCAGTTCAAGTGGTAGAGTGCCGTGGCGCGGTCCAGCAGCCGGCCGCGGGCCCCGTCCCGAAATGGGTTGCGCATGGACAAGTTAACGGCGTTGATAAAACCTTGAAAAACAAGCTCTTCTCGCAATACCTCACCCGGTTCCAGCTTATAGTCCAGGGCCCGCAAGTTGGCCACGGCGTAGGGGGCCGTGTCGCTAGTAGCGTAGTTGTCGGTGGCCCAAAGCGCGGTCAAGGTCTGGTAGCGGGGAGCGGTGGTGAAACGCATAAGCATAAAAAATTGGCGGAGCCACTAGCTGCATCCGGGCAGGAAGATGGCTGGCAGCCCGCCCAAGCAGGTTTATTTAGTTAGAACTTACGCACAGTAGCTCGCTCGCAGCGGTAAGACGCAGTGGTGCGTAGCGCTCGTAGGGGTTCTTGCAGTATCAGTATCCAATGGGGCGGAAAATTACTACAAGCCCCAAGTCGTTGTTCATCAACGCGCTTTGCAAGTGTGGCCTTGTAGAGCAGGGGGCCGGGGGTAGGCGCACTGGGGGCGGCCCCGGCCCCCTGATTACATTATTTGGACATACCCTGGACCAAAGATGGCCCCCGCTACATTGCAGCCTGAGACTATGCCGCCGGAAAAATCAGCGTTCCGAAACGTCGCTCCCCGCAGGTCACAATTGAAAAAATCAGTCCGTATCAGGTTGGCATCATCGAAGTTTGCGCTGCTCAGGTCTGCGTCGTTGATAGTTGACTTCGCCAGAATTGCCCGCTGAAAATCAGCGCCGGGTGCTACCATCTCAGATAAATCAGCGCCGAATAGGTCGGCCCCGACGAAGCGGCAGCGCTGAAACACCGTTTTATGAGCATGGATTCCACACAGGTTCAGGCCGCTGAAGTCGAAGTCGCTGATGAAATAGAGCGATAAATCATCCAACACGGGCAGGTCGGGGCCACTTGGGCCATATTTCGCCACCATTTTGCGCCTTTCCTCCGCAATCATGCGCTGAAGGGTCTCGTTGTCAAGAGGCTCTAAAACCTGCCTCGGCACATTATTTATAAAACCCATGGCATTGTATTAAAATAGGACTTACGCACGGGGCGTACTTTAGAGGGTGTTGTTGAATGAACAGGGGAAAACTTCCGACTCCCCAGCCAATCAGCTTCAACGCTGGTGACAAGGCACAAATACGCCGTAAGAGGGGTGTTGTTAAACAAATAGGGTAAAACCTCCGACTCAGGAGCACATCTGCCTATTTCCCAGGCTTAACACCTTGCCAAGTAATAAAATACCGATTGCAACGGCGTGAGCGATAGCATAAACGTTCGTTTTCGCCATGCTCTTTCGATGCTCTTAAGGGACGTGTGACACTATCGCCTCTCGCTACTCTTACGACGCATTTGTGCCTTATCGGTAGCATTTAAGCTATCTAACTGCCGAGTCGGAGGTTTTCCCCTATTTGTTTAACAACACCCAAGGATAATACGGAGCGGCTCTCTGCTGGGAGCTGGTAGTTCCACGTGACTGCTGCCTTCGTCGAAGTACTCGACCCGTAGTGAGAGGGCCGTACCGGCGGGTACGGGCAGCGCGAAAGCGCCCTTGGCATCGGTTACCACTAGCTGGCGGGGAGCCCCGGCCAGATACACGCTGGCCCCGGCGTAAGGCTGGCCATCGGACCGCAGCACGATGCCGCGCAGCTGCACTAGCTGCGGGGTCGCTCCTTCGGTCACCGCAGCAGCAGGGACCTTCGACTTCGGGGTTGGGCCCTGCTGAGCGCCCGGCGCAGTCGCGGCGCAGCAAGCGGTTTGCGGGACAACAGGTGCCTGTTTGGTAGCCGGGCCTGTGGTGCGGGGGTCGCTGAGGGTCGTAGCCGCGCCGGCCGGACTAGCCAGCCGCAAGAGACAGGCTACCAGCGTAGCGGCAAGAGGGTAGGCAAGATAATATTTTTCCATCCTGGCGCGTCTACCAGCAGTTAATCATCGGCTACCGGGCCGTTTACCACGTGCTGGACCTTGACCTAGCGAAGAGTTTTCTGTAAAGTCAGTCCCGTGCTGAAAGTGGTTCGGTGGTCGTTTTCAAGTTCATAAGCTACGCGCGACATCTTACTGGCAGCTTAAGTTGCCGCGTTGAGGGACGTAACGAGCTAATGGGCAGCTAGTAGCAAATGGGGTTGCCCCTAGCCGGGTAAATGGCCCGCCAACTTTAGCGCGGGTGCGCGCCCCGCATTTTTCGGCGCTCCCGCTGGCCCAGGGGCTGCAGGGTCACATCCACCGCCGTTTCCTGGCCCGTCTGCATAGTTTCGTCCTGATAGCCCGCGTAGCCGACTTCCAAGACTGCCCCAAGGGGCACGCTTACCTCATAAACCCCCGTAACCGTAGTTACCGCCACCTGGGTAGTGCCCTTTACCAGCACGGTAGCACCGGCCAGGGGCTTGCCCAGGGGGTCGTAGATGAAGCCCCGCACCACGCGGAGCACCGGACTGGCCTTGTCGCTACCCGCCAGCGCCGCGCCGCGCTGGCGCAGCGAATCAGAGGTATCGGCAGGCGGGGGAATCAGTACGGAAATGGGGGTAATGGGCTGGGACGCTAGCTCCCGAATGGCCGCGCGTGGGGCACGGCGGCTGGCCCGCGGCACGCGCGCGGGCCGGGCCAGCGCAGCGGGCACTGGCTTTTCGGGAGCTAGGGTGGCCGCTAGCTCGGCCGGGGTGTACACCACCGGCCGGCCCAGACCCTGGGCCGCCGAGTTTATCGTGCGCTGAAAGGCCGCTACGACCGGCACCGGCACCAGGGGCTGGTTACGCACCCACTGCACCACACTAAAGCCCCCTAGCAGCAGCAATAGCCCCAACGCCAGCCGCAGCACGGGTCGCCGCAGCGGCCCCCAAGCTGAAACGCTGGGCTGTCGCCGCAACTGCCGCCGTACCCACTGCGGGGGGCTGGGCACCTGGGCGAGCTGGGCTAATTCGTGGTAGCGGGCCAGGGTCACGCCCCGCTCCACCGAGTCGGCTGCGAGCACCTGCTCGATAGCCCGTGCCTCGGCGGGGTCCAGCGCGTTGCGCAGGTAAGCATCGCGGGTAGTGGGCAGCAGTTCCCGCGTGCCCGGCTTAAAAATTTGATTGGCAGGCATAAGAGTCAGGCGGCCGTACATAACGGCCGGTCGGGTTGGATTGATTAGTTAGTAACTAAGAGGCTGGGGGCGGAACCGCGCGGCGGCGGGCCGCCCAGTACTACTCCACTACGAGTTCCCGCTGGCGGGCCCGCCGGGCGGTGGCCTTACGAGCGGCCGATTTGCGGGCCATCACGTACACGACCAGCCCAAAGCCTACCTTGTTAATGACGTCCCCGAAGTTGTAGACCAGGTTACGGTCGAGGTGCAGGGTAGCAAACACATTGAACGGCAGGGTCATGTAGCCCATTGGGTAGATGGCCCAGCCCAAGAGCACGAAGTACGAGAGGTAGGTGAAAGCCCGTACCACGTCGCGGTCGGTCGAGCGGTCCACGGCCTTGGCCAGCGGCCCAAACCACACTTCGTAGAGCACTACTAGGTAGCCCAGCGTCGAAATCAAGCCCCAGATAATGGTTTTGTTCAGCTCGGTATTTTCGCCGAAGAAGCCGCACCCTATCATCCACAGTCCCCCGAACACCAGCCGCCAGAGCGAGCCGGTGGGCGCGCCGGCCGGGCGCACCAGCAGGTAAAACTGCGTGCACATCAGCGGCACCGTAAACAGCCAGTCAGTGTAGCGAAAGCGAGTGGGCGAGACACCCTGCCCCACGTACATGGCCTGCATGTAGAAGTAACTAACCGAGGCAATCAGGCAGATGAGGCCGGCCACCGTCAGGTTGACGCGCCAGCGCTTGGGGACGTTATGACGCTCGAACAAGAAGAAAATGGCGGCCCCCAGCAGGGCGAAGGTGCTGTAAAAAAAGGAGTAGCCCACGACTTCGTTTTCCGGGATATGGGAGGAGGGCGTGAACAAACTGGCGGTGAGTAAGGGTAAGCTCATAAGAAAACAATTAAAAGTACTATTTGATGATTAGTTGGTGAGGCGGTGGAGGGTTGTGAATCCGCTACGTATAACTTAGCTAATTATGAACTGTTTGACGGCTTTTATTTATTTTTTATTAATCAGTATTTATCGCAAGCTGGTCTTCGCATTTCAAGCTTAATACAATTTCGTTCTCGTCTTTGGCGCAATGTGGGCTAGTCAAGTCACCAGCGGCTCGCCTCCAACCTCCACTTTAACATTGCCGCCATGATGGGTCACATTGAGCAGCTCTTCTAAACAGGACAAAGCCCGTGCCATTAGCACTTAACGTCTTACTGTTCAAGGTATAGCCTTAATCAGCTCGCCTAGAAAGCCAACCTATTGCACCCTTCTTCTAGTCGTTCCTACCTCTTCTAGAGCAGCCCAAGTCAAGTAGCCGAGAAAGAGTAAGTTGTGAAGCATAGTCTACTGCACGTGCGCTCAGCAAGCTTACACGACTGTTCCAGCTAAGCTGCTATCGGTAAAAAAGTTAGCTAGTAACCTCGGTAACTCCGCCTCTAGCAGGTCAGCACTGTCCCCGAAATAATTCTGGTCGTCGGGGTTGCGATACCCGGTCAGCTGCCTAAAATCAACCGGATTACTAGTGTGGAACCCCATCGACCATTGGGCAAATAACCGGTGAGTTGCCAAGCCATCGGCCAGCTTTATAATGTTGGTGTGGCGCGGATCCTGTGCGATGCGCGCGAAAACCGCGCGCACGTTGGCTTCGCTTCCCTCTAATAATTGCACGATATTGCCGTGACTATAGAGCAGCACCCCCGTTAAGCCGTGGGACGCATTGAAGGCGCGGGATTGAGCGAGCAATTTCGCCAGTTGCACATCGCCAAATGGCATTGTGGCGTGGCTCTGGTAAACCAGATAATGGAGTCCCCCTGGCCGTACAGGTTCCCCATCATCTGGCCCACTGGCATCCCGGTGCAAGCGTAGTATCCGGGACATCACATTCAGTACTAACGGCTTCGTAAAATAGCCCGCCACCGCCTGGTGGCGGGCAGCTCTTAGCCGGTCCTCCGAATTAATGGAGGACGTTAGCAGCAGTACGCATATGGGGTGCGTGAGGGGTAGGGACTCGAAAGCATCTAGGAATTCCCAGCCGTCCATCAGCGGCATGTTCAGGTCGAGCAAAATGAGGTCTGGCAGATTGGCCCCCTCCTGCAGCACCGCCGTGAGCTGTTTTAGCGCCCGCTGGCCATTCGCATAGAGCTGCACCTGGGCTTCGAGCAAGCTTTTTTCTACAAGCACTTTCGTAATGGTAGCCGTGAGGTGGTTATCCTCAATCACGTAAACTAGCTTCAAATCAGATTTGGGCATACTGGGGATGGCTAGGCACTGATTCAGCGGAGGTGGGGCCAGCAAGCGCTAAACTTTTACTTAAGTGAAGGACAAAATAATTACGTAGTTTAGAAGATAATCCACTACTAAGTAGTATCTTACATGATTACACAATACAGAAAACGGCTGCGTAATAAAGATACAAGTAAATTATATATTTATTTAATTTACCTCCGTTTTACGCCGCCATTCCCGGCTTATCTTTCCCGGCGCGCCAGTTAGCGGAATCTAAAGCGATACTCACTAGCAGTGCGTGCGGCAGGGTCAGGATAGCGGCCGTAATTACCACGATTCCCAATAAGGTATCGAGCGCGGCCAGCTTGGCTGGCACAAGCAGATACAAGCCGATGGGCACAGCCAAGCTTACCACCAACAAGGGCAGGGCCCGCCGAATAAAAAAAACTACCTCCTGCCCCAACGTTGCCCACGCCCTGCGATGCCCCCCTAGGGCAACGTGACCGAACACCCGGTTGAGACGCAGCATGTGCTGTAAGCTGTGCCAGAAGACAAAATACACTCCCAATGCCAGCAGCGGCGGCACGGTCAGCAACAGGACGGTTAGGAGCACTACTTCCCTGCAATCGGTATACGCACGCTTAAATTCCCGGTGCTTGATGTAGTAGGCCCACAGGACCAGGTGCCCAACGCCTACCAGCGGCCAGAGCCCCTGCGCCACGCTGGTAAACCCAGCCGCCCCTAGTGGCACCGCCCCAGCAAACGTCAGCAGACCATTCACGCTGTGCTGAATCTCGGCGGGCCACCACCAGGCCGGGACCGCAAATAAGAGTGCCCCGCGCAACAAGCTGTGCGCCAACCAGAGCAGCAGTTGGCCGGGCTGGGCCGGCGCATCGGCCGAGCCCCAGTGCCAAATAGTTAGCATAAAGAACAAGCCTACCGCTACCCCCGGCCAGTACCACCAGCCCAGCCCTGCTACCGCCGCCAAACTTAAGTAGCCCAGCACAAACCTACCCAAATAGGCTCGCTGGCTACGGCGCACTTGCCCCGTGGCCGGCAGCACGAGCTGGTCGCAAGCGCCGTGCGCTAAGCCCAACACTACCAGGCCCACCACTACTATTGGCCCCAATACGGCGGGCGTAACTCCCGGAAAAGCCAGTCCTACCCCGCTAGCGCTTGCCACGGCTAGATAAGAAAAATAGGGCGGTAACGAGTTCGTGGCCGACAAAGCAGGCATTGCAATAATGGAAAGAATAGCGCACATCAGCCCAGATACCTTCCCTAAGAAAGTAGAAAAAGGACGAGCTTTACACATGGACGGCTTCCTGCTGCTAATCGCTCGCTTCCCAAAGCAAAGACTTCATACGCTGCACGTTTACCTTGCCCAAGGGCTTGGAAAAATAGCCTTTCACCTCTTTGTAATGCGTGGATTTTTCTATGTCCGTGGGCTGAATGGACGATGTGAGGATGAACACGCGCACCCCTTCCTGCGCCAGGGGTAGGGTACCGAAAGCATCTAAAAACTCCCAGCCATCCATTTGCGGCATATTCAGGTCGAGCAGAATCAAATCTGGGATGCTACCCCCCGTGCGCACCACTTCCTGCAGCTGGTTGAAGGCCAGCTGCCCGTTGCCAAACGTCTGGACCGCGCGGTAACGCAGGTCCTTTTTAACGATAAACTCCGTGATAACGGCCGTAATACGGTCATCCTCCACTACGTAGGCCAGCTTAGGGGTTTTCATGGAATTGGATAGTAAAGGTGGAGCCCACGCCGACTTCGCTGTCTACCGCGATAGTGCCTTGCATGGCTTCCACCTGGTTTTTAGTAATAAACAGGCCTACCCCGCGCGCGTCTTCGTTGTCATGAAACGTTTTGTACATGCCAAAGAGCTTCGAGCGGTACCTGACCACATCAATCCCAAGCCCATTATCCTGTACCGTCAGCCCTACCCCCCCTGGCGTAGCCTGCGCGTGCAGCCGAATAAAGGCGGGCCGGTCCAGGGCCCGGTATTTGACCGCGTTGCTAATCAGGTTGAGCAGAATGCTGTCCAGGTACGCCGGCACTACGGTCACGGTCAGGGCCGGGGGCACCGCCACTTCCACCGTAATGTGGTGCTGGCGAATGAGCACGCTCAGCGCCTCCAGCGCTTTGTCAATCTCCGTTTTGAGCGTGCGCAACGCTTTGGGCTTGCTGACGTTGTTGTTGATGGTGACGATATCGTTGAGGTTAACGATAGTATCGGCCAGTTGCTCGGTGCTGGTAGTCAGCATCTGCAAAAACATGGTTTTCTGCTCTTTGCCCTTGGCTTCCGACAAAAGCTGCACGAGCGACGTCAGGTTGGCCGAATGCGAGCGAATGTTGTGCGAAATAATGTAGGCAAAGTTTTGCAGCCGCAGGTTCTGCTGGCTGGTCACGTCGAGCAGGTGCTGCGCCCGCTGGAGGTTTTCCAGCAGCAAGGTCACGTCGTAGCCAACGCACAGGATTTCCTTTAGCTCGCCCCCTTCGCCCAGAATACCTTTAAACTCCCAGTGATTGGACTTGATGGAGCCGTCGCGGTAGGGCTTGCGCAGAATCACCTGGTGCGGTACCTCCGGGGCCTGAAAGCACTGCATCACTACTTCCAGGCACTTCGGCCGGTCTTCCTCCACAATGCTGAGGAGCGACGAAGTGCCAATAATGTTGTTATCCCAGCCGAAGCGCGCGTAGAAAAAGTCATTCGCGTAGGTGTAGTTCCCCTGCGGGTCCGTCTTTAAGATGTAAACCGACTGGTTACTCAGAATAGAGCTGTAGTGGGTCGCTACCTCCTGAGCATAGGCTTCTTTGTGTTTTTCCTTCGTCACGTCGAACAGCGCCCCTACCAGCCAGGAGGCACTACCCCCATCACCGCGCAGCACTACCCCCCGGCAACGTAGCCACGCGGGCGAGCCCTCGCGGTACGTACCCTGCAGCACCAGGTCGAAATCCTGGGAGGGGTCCTGGGCGCATACTTCTGCCCTTTGCCAAGCGGTGGCTAAGTCGGTGGGGTCGATACAAGCGCGCCAGGCAGCGGGGTTAGTAGGCACTTGGTCTGGAGAATAGCCTAATGTCTGCCAGAAGGCAGCATTCACCCAACTTTCGGTGGGTAGCAACAAATTCCAGTATAAAAGACCATCCGTCAACGAGTTTTGCAGAAAGTCAACCACCACCGGATTATAGGTGATTGACGCGGCTAGCTCAGGATGCTGTTTAAGTAGCGTTGACACGAATAAAGTATCAGTAAAATGGTTGAGATAGCACTACTTGGCCTTTGGAGGAGCCCCTAGACTATTTGACTGGTGTATAACCTTTTTGCCCGGGTACTGGCCCCCGCCAGTTGGACAAACTGCTGCATCCACGCCACACTATTGCCATCCAGCGGTTTGGAGAAAAAGCCTTTCACCATGCCATAATGCTTGGCTTTTTCGCGGTCGTCGGGATGAATAGAAGAGGTGAGTACAAACACGCACACCTGCTTAGTCAGGGGAAGCTTCATGAACGCATCCAGAAATTCCCAGCCGTCCATGACGGGCATATTTAAGTCCAATAATATTAAATCAGGAATCTTATCGACTGCTTTTACATCTGCCAGCAGTTGGTTGAAGGCGACTTGGCCATTGACAAAGTGCTGTACTTCCCCTCGCCGCAGGTTTTTCCGCAGTACCAATTCGGTGACGACGGCCGTGATATGGTCATTTTCGATTAGGTAAGCTAAGTGCGACATCTTTTAAGGTATAAAGACCTGAAGCGTTCAATAACGTAACGCGTTAGGTGCTAGTTATCATCAAAGTTGACGGTCACTAGGGCTATTGTAAAATCCGCTTTTCTGGCAGCGGCCCGCTAGTAAATGAGTAATTAAAGAGAGCAGAGGTTATTGCCAAAGTACTATAACCATGCCATTAAAACTGTTTTATTGCCAATAAAGATGGTCATAAATTATATTTTAGGTCAATCACTCGCTGAATGAATACTTTTGCTTGCCGAATGGTGGAAGACAAATGCAGAATGCATTTTAGCAAAAATTATATTCATTATAAATAATATACTTATCATTTTGCTGACTTAGCCGACACGCAGGCCAGCGTCGCTGACTATTTTGACTACTGTAATCAGGAAAGCATCAAAAAGTGTGGGGCAGTTGGATAAGTGGCTAGCGACAACGGTTTCTCCTATAGCGGCCAAAAGATTGGTGACCGCGACTGCCCCACACTTTTTGATGCTCTCCTGTTTCGCAGCTGATAAAGGAGTTCTTGTTCCAAAAGGGCGGTTTTACACGCTAAGTAGTTAACCAATTGATTTATTGATTATTGCCAGAGGGGATGCCAGTTTTATCAAAAAGAAAATCCTTTCGGATAGGCTTGCCCTACCCCTCTCAATCTCTTGGAATCGCCCTTTTTAAGTAGGTTTTTGAGCTACCCTTTTTGATAAAGGGCTTAGCGTGTAAAACCGCCCTTTTGGAACAAAAACCCCTATGACTACCAGAAGCTTCATTTTATCGGGTCAAGAAGTGGGTTCTAAAAATTCTTGGCTTGAGAATTTATGATATTGTCTTTCTGAAAAAGATATTGAATGATACTAGCAAGGTCATTGCAATTGCTATTTGGGCAACACGTAAACAATCGTCATTAAAGCTGAGCAGATGAAATAACTTAAGGGAAGAAAAAGTCCGTTTGCTACGATTTAAGGCAGTTTTGCGAGAAAATAAAGATAGAAAAACAGCGAAAATATTCGCTCACTTTGTTGCTAATTTAGCAACAAAGCGGTATCTTTATAGTAAGGAAAGGGTAACGAAGCCCTTCCTAAAAATCCTCACAAAATGGATAGTGTTCGCAACACTCCTACCCCAGGTGCCGGCGCTGCAAAAGCCGACGCCTACCAGGTAATCACCGACCGCATCTTGGAAAAGATGGCGGCCGGCCAAATTCCGTGGCAGAAGCCTTGGCACTCGCTGGGCTCTCCCCGCAACTACGCCACGCAGCACGTCTACACGGGCATCAACGCCTTTCTGTTGCACTTCCTCAGCGAGGGCGTGCCGTTGTTCGTGACGTTCCAGCAGGCTAAAAAGCTGGGCGGCAACATTCGCAAGGGGGCCAAGGGCTTTCCCATCATTTTCTACAACGTCACCGAGAAAATGAAGGAGGGCGCGCAGTCGGACGAGGATACCGAGCGCCGGGCCTTCGTGCGCTACTCGACCGTTTTCAACGTGGCCGACGTGGAAGGTGTGAACCTGCTACTGCCCGAGGAAGTGACGGGTAAGCACCAGCCGCTCGAAGTGGCGGAGGCCATTGTATCAAGCTGGGCCGACCGCCCCCGCCTCACCAGCCTCGACCAGCGCGCTTACTACGTGCCCGGCCAGGACTACGTGAATATGCCCGCTTTTGGCAGCTTCATCAACGCGGAACACTACTATAAAACGCTGTTCCACGAGTTCACCCACGCCACCGGCCACGCCAAGCGTCTCAACCGCCCTGACCTCGCCGGCAACATGGCCACGAAGGGAGCCGCCGGGTACGCCCGCGAGGAGCTGACCGCTGAGATGGGCGCGGCCTTCCTGTGCGGTGCGGCCGGTATCAGCCCCGAAGCCACCGACGAGAACACGGCCGCTTATCTGCAATTCTGGCTTGGTTGCCTCCGCAACGACAAGAAGCTCTTGATACAGGCAGCCAGCCACGCGCAGAAAGCCGCTAATTTGATTTTAGGCTACGAGCCACCCCAGCCGGAGATACCGGCGCTGCCCAGCAGCCCGGCCGCTATAGCCCAGCCGAAGCAGATGGCGCTGGCCGCCTAAGTCGCCCCCACGGTACCGGGTAGAAACTCCTATCCGGTACCAAAAGGAGCAGATTGGTAACTCATTAAACCGTTAAAATCTTGTCTATTATCATGGGAGCCCTAAAATTAGAGACGCTGGTAGCTGCTGCCGAGCCCAACGAAGCCCCCGCGCTTCAACCCGTTGCCGCCGTGGCCCTGATGGGCGTTGAGCTGCGCCACTTTCCGCTTGATGCGTTGTACATCGGTGGCAATTACCGCACGGCCATGAATGCGCCGGGCTTAGAAGAATTGACCGAGAGCATCCGGCATTCGGGCCTGATTCAGCCCATTACGGTGCGCCCACTGGCGGAACCCGTCGAGGGCAAGCAATTTGCCCTGGTGGCAGGGGCGCGGCGTTACGCGGCCCACGAGCGGGCCGGGTTGCCCACCATCTTGTGCAACGTGCGCGAAATGAGTGAGCGGCAGGCCGAAGAAGCCCGTCTGATTGAAAACGTGCAGCGCGAAAATCCGCACCCCGCCGACGAGGCCGTGG
>NZ_JAIFAG010000003.1 GCF_020012125.1 Hymenobacter psoromatis | reverse complement strand
GTTTCGAAGTCACGCAACACCGGGTAAGTCTCTTTCAGCAACTTGGTTAGCTGCTCCTCTCCTACTACTACATCCAGCACTTTCCTAATTTGAGCTTGCGTCAGCTTAAGTTTGGATAAACGAATACTTATTTTCTGCTGTAATGGCGTCAACTGTAGCTTTGGCGTTTCTGAAATGGCAGCTCCTATTGGCAAAGCCAATTGTTTTGCGTTGGTCTTTTTACTAATGCTAAACGTGATATCAGTAACGGCCCTCCCCCGCTGCCGACGCTCAGTATAAGTAATATCAAAGCTCAACTCATTCAGTTCTGCTACTGAAGGTTTAAGCACCTTTGTTCTAAATTCTGAATAACGTGTAAATTGACTACTCGGCGTGGTTAACTCGCGCAATTCATCTACGCTGACGGTATGTGGGCTCTTAAACTGCCAAGAACGCATAAGCCAGTAGAGCTTGTGTGTATTGTTGCTCTTGATAGCAAGTAGCTCGTCCACGTCAGCTGTTGTGAAATTGCCCACTAGGTTCACCAGATATGGGATAACAGCCTTACCAAAAGTGGCCACAAGCAGTTTGGTATCAGAATCATAGCGCATAGAATCACACAGTGATACCAAATGCACGTTCTCTTGGTTTAACTCTGGTATTTGAATCGTCGCGCTCATCATACGCCGCATGGCCGTTTCCAACAACTGATGTTGTTTCCCTCCGAAACTCGGGAATAAGTCCTCCAATGGAATGACTGCGGTAGGTGCCTCTACATCGCTTCTACTAACGCAGCGCAGCATTAGTGCAAATATTTTGGCTTCCAGCAGCGTGGTAGTAGTCGGAGTCTCAACAAGTGTATTATGCTGAGCCACCAGCTTAGTACGCTGGGCTTTTGCCACAATCTCTTCGTGGTCAACAGGTAGTAAGGGCAACTTTTCTACTTTGACCGGTGCAGTAGGCAGTGATATAGTCGCTTGCTCAACAGCCTGCGCGGCCTCAAGCTGCGAGACAAACGTACCTAGGTTGATGGTGCGACCATCGCGAATGGTACGGGCTTTCCATTTTCCCTTGGACTTGTCGAAGCTGACGCCCTTGATAGATGGGGATTGCATGGAGCCTAATGGGTTAGTAGCTACGAAGCTAGCCGTAAAATGTGATTTCATTAATGGTGAATTGTCCCGAATGTACTTCTTGCGCTTTTGGGACAGTCCTATGTACTTCTCGCGCTGTCCCAATGTACTTCCCGCGCTTTTGGGGCTGTCTCAGATGTACTTTATGAGCGTCCCAATGTACTTCCCGCGCTTTTTAAGCTCACAACATATTGGTTTTCAATATGTTGTGGCGTTCTTAATTTTAAATAATATTAAAATTTAATAAAAGGAATGAGCTTCTTCTTTTTTGAGCTTTTTTTTTACTCTTTAAAAAGTAGTTCCTCAACTGTCAGCTAACGCAAGGGCTTCGCACACTAAAGGCGGAGCGATGTATGTACATTATTTGCTGAGTAAAGTAGTGTTCGGCCTTGTCTAGCCGCCTAATGAATTAACTCTCGCTGGGTGTTGAGAGAGAAATGTGTGAAGGACAATTCAAACACTCGCGGTAGTTCCATTTTTAGACGTAATTTTACACCTGTTAGAAGGCTCATTTGTAAAGCTACTAACGCATCCGTTAATAGACCTACTCGTAGTTCTACTTTACGTAGGTAAAAGCCTTATAATCAAGAAGAAAATGCATATTATTACTTTTGCTAATAGGAAAGGTGGAGTCGCAAAGACGACTTCTGCATGGGCGGTGGGAGAGTGCTTAGCTCATGCAGGCAACAAGGTACTGCTAGTAGATTGTGACCCGCAGATGAATTTGACACAATGTTTGCCTGAAGTGGACCTCACACGAAGTTTAACCCAGGTTATCGATGGGTTAGGAGCTAGCTTAGTTGATGTAATGCAACCTGTAAGAGATAACCTTTGGCTGGTACCAGCTGCGCCCACATTAGCCGCCGCTGAGAAGGTATTGGGAGCCGACGCTATGTACGCGCTAGTCCTGCGCAACGCAATGGAAGGCTTAGCTAACCGAATAGATTATTTAATATTCGATACCAATCCTTCTCCAAACTCTCCGCTTGCGTTGGCAGCTATCACGGCGGCTGACCGAGTATTTATTCCCACCTCTCCAGAATTTTTTGCATTCAACGGACTACAAAGCCTACTAGAACTGGTCGAGCGAATTAAGAAAAATTTTGCGCCTGGCTTGCAAGTTGGTGGTCTTTTTCTAACGAAATATGCAGCTAATTACCGCCGTAGCCTGCACCATCAATTTGTTGAAACGATGCATGAGCACCCTAGCTTAGGTCAGCTACTTATGACTACTACCATTCGAGAGAACGTAGCGGTAGCGGAGGCCCAAGTGCAGCGCCAGTCTTTGTTTGAATGGGCCCCCACCTGTGCCGCCCTACAAGATTACGAATCCTTGACCACCGAAATTATTACTATTCTCGCTGAATAATTCTATGAGCAAACAGAAAATCTCACTGGCTCATTTAGCTAAGCCTACTGAGTCTGTCGATGAACTGCTACTAGGGCCCACACGCCCAGCACCAGCAATACTTCCTGTACCTATAACTGAAACGCCCAAGGAAGAGGAGGACCCTCAGAAATCATTTACGCTTAGACTCTACGCCAGCATGCTCCATGAACTGCAAGCTATCAAAGAAGCTCAGCCTCGAAAAAAGCCAAAATCGATTCATAGCTTTATTATAGAAGCTATCGAAGATAAAATTAAGAAAGAACGCCGAAAATTGGCTACTAAATAGGTCGAGTAACCGAACTGTTTATAGGCCTAGTAAAGGAGCTAAAAGTAGAACTCATTTTAGAACTATTTAGAATTCAATTTATAATGTGTAAACACTTGTACTATAAGAAGTTATAATACTCATGCAAATGTCAGTTAAATGGCTGGTCATCTACAGATTATCTTGAAAATTCATTAAATAGACATCAAATTGCTCACAGCTAAATTGGTCAGACACTGCCTGACTAATTAACCGCCTCTATGTTGAGACTACCCCCTCCAGGAAACGGTCATTTTTTGGAGAGGTACGAAGTGCTTTGGCAAGCGGTCGTTCAGAAAAACGAGGGTAATTTCAGCCGGCAGCATTCTAAAGTAGAATTTAGGTGCCTACTTTCTTTCTCCATGAATTCCCCTGCACGCTGGCAACTGCTGGCTCTAGGACTCTGTACAGCATGCACACGACAGAATCTACTAGTTGCCACGCCCCAGGAGTGTATCCGGGTCAACAACCTGCGTCTCACGCGCGAAACACGCGCTGTAGTCGATGTCACCCTTACCCTGAAGGTCGATACCCGCCGCCGCTCCTATGAGGCGCGCGACTTTTGTGCTTATCAGCAGCCCACCTCCAACGGGCGATATGCCCTACTCACGATTTATGACCAGGTAGGCAATCACACCAGCCCGACGTGGATGCTACTGAGCCGGACGGGTATCGTCGACACGCAGTTATCCAGCCACCAAATGGCCCACGATTCGCTGCGCTCCGTCGATAAGATGGTACTTAGCCTTACCCGGTTGCCAGGGTTGGAGGAAAGAGCCCGGCAAGAACTCCTGCACCTGATGCAGCAAGATGCCCGCAACTACCGCAAACGGGCGGCTGACAACCATTAAGGAGCTACAGGTTTAAGTTCAGCAAAACGGTCGTGGCTGTTGCAGAACTCAGCCGAGGCCTCCGCAAGAGGCCACCAGTACTCAAGGAAGGCTACCGAACTGGCGATAAAGCTGCTTTTCATAGGCCTATGGACTAATCGCGACCACTTGTCGAATGAGCGGGATGGTTCTGCAACAGCCACCAACAGGGGAAAATATTCGAGTCCGTGGTCAACGGGCGCAGGCGCGCAGGAGTAGGGGTCAAAGCGGCGGAAGAGCATCGAAAACCCGCTCGTCTTACCCGCTCCGTAACGCCATCGAAAGCGGGTAGCGAAAACGAACGTGCAGCCCCTCGTTTGGCCCACCTGTTAGCTAACAGCGAGTTGTCCTATCGTCCGCGAAGCCCCAGCTACGCGGGCGGGGCGTACTGCGCGTAGGCGGGGGCATCGACGTAGCTGATTTTAGCGGGGTCGAAGGCCTCCAGGGCCTGAGCTACCCACTGCTCGTCGACGGTATCCTGGTAGGCCAGCAGGTGCACCGTGGCCGTCTGGTCGGGATTGAGGCGCAGCAGCCGGCCGATGCGCTGGGCCGCCTTACGCTCGTTGCCGAAGGCGTGCCAGATGATGCCCACCCGCAGCTCGGGGATGCTGATGCCTTCCGAGAGCTGGGCCACGCAGGCCAGGCGCTGGATTTTCCCGGTGTTGAACTTCGCCAGGTTGGCCTCGCTGTGCTTGTTTTTAGAATGGTAGGTGTGGGCCGCTTGTGCGTCGGCCTGCTGCTGGTTGCACGTGAAGAGCAGCACCTTGTCCGTCTGCTGGTCGGCCAGGTAGCGCATGTAGTGGCCCTTGCTCGGGTAGGTCATCAGGGCCTGCATGCGCAGGATGCGCAGCGTCTCGACCGGCAGCGCGTCCTGGGCGGCGTGGGCCAGCCGGCGGCTCCAGTACTGGTAGTTTTCCCGTTCGCTGGTCGTGAACTGGCTGCCGGCTTTGGTGGTGAGTACGTAATCGCGCACCTTACGCAGGGGCAGGCGGTGCACGACCAGGCGGTAGTCGTTGAGCAGACCCGCCAGCACGGCCTCGTCGGTGGTGTAGTCCACCAGGATGGGGCAGTAGGTGGCCACCAGCCGGCCCTTCTCGCTCTGGGCCTGCGCCGGGGGCGTGCCCGTCAAGCCCAGGATACTCTTTTTCTGCTTCGCGTGCGCTTTCAGGCCCGGCTCGTGCGAGTCTTTCAGGGCGTGGCACTCGTCGAGGTAGAGCTTGTGAAACGAGCCGGCCGCGAGCGTCTTGGCCAGGGAGCGGTAAGTAGTGAACTCGATGTGGTCGAGCAGGTACGTCAGCCCGAACTTGCGCGCCTCCTGGGGCCAAGAGTCCAGGATGGCCTGCGTGGGGGCCGCCACCAGAAAAGGCTTGCCGGCGGCTTGGTCAACGAGCTGACCGGCGGCAAGCAGGCGGGCCATGTCGCGCAGGCCGATCAGCGTTTTGCCCAGGCCCATCGTCAGGGCGATGCCCGCTAGCTGTCGGCCCTGGATAGTTGCCAGCACCTGGTCCTGCAAAGCTTGCTTACGAGCGGCGGCGTTACTGGTCGCGTCGGAAGAGGCGGACATGAGGGCGAATAAAAAAGCGTCAGCTGGAGTGCCCCAGGGGCTGAGCCGTCGCGAGCGCTAATCGAAAAGTTTACGTAAGTCAGTAGACGGCTAGTGGGGACCAGCCAGCCACGGAGCGGCCGGCGGCGGGAGCCAGCACTACCGTATTTCAGAAAGGTACTACTTCCCAACAGGCCGACGCCAGCCTAGTGCGGGCCCCGCCAGGAAGCCTGGCGGGGCCCGCACTAGGCTAGAAAGAAGCTTAAAAAAGTGGTCTATGCGCCCTGGCCTTGCGCGAGGGCTTAGCCAAGAAGCTATTCCTCCGAGCTGGTCTTACTGGGTATCAAGCTTAGTCTGGTAAGCTCAGTCAGCATCTTGCTGGGGAATTCTATGCCGCGCTTGGTTTGATAAAGCGCCAAGTGACGCGCAATAGCCTCCTTTAAAAAATCGGCGGGGGTAATTTCATGCTTACTATCCTCTAACATGAAGCTTACAAACCGAACGGCGCGGTACTGAACGGGATTAACTGTTTGCGCGGTAGCAAGCTTGGTTTTTTTCTTTGCGTCGGGACTAGTATTTTCTTCTGAGTTATCAGCAGCTGCGTTTTCAGGGGAAGCCATATGATTGGGTTTGAGAGGAGGTAAAAGACTCAGGAAACGACAGGATTTGGGGAGGTCGCCTGTTACAAAGTAAAGCATTCTGCCTGCTATTTTGATTACGGATGGCTAGTTTTATGTAGGTAGGGTTCACCAGGCGGGGTGGTTTTATCAGGTAGTATGGCAGGTCGATGTAGTAGGAAATGACGGTTATCTCGGGGGGAGCACGTGTTATTTTAAAAATTTATTGCCCCAGAGATTAGCTGCATATGAGAGAAAAAATTACTCAAAATTGTGGGTCCCGGATGATAAATGCTGTTGATTTTATGATGGGCCAGGTCGAGTGATAAGCAAAAATGTAGCAGCAGTGTTCGGCTGGAGGAGGTGATTTTGGTACTAATGGCTGCGGACCGGGGGTAGATAATGGAGGCTTTTTGTCAGCTGGCGGTAGGGCGGTTGGTACTGTTCAGGGGAGGCTGACTGATGGGTATAGTGCTGATTTCGGGGGGGACTGAGCTGGCTGATGAGTTCTTTATACTGGCTGGGCTTGGGGAGGTAGGCTTCAATAATGATAGGTTTCGGGAAGAGGCCAGGTGGGTATTAGGATGCTAGTGGTCGGGGGTGCTCGTTTAAAAATGGTTGGTTTTTTCGGGTAGGGAACTTTTAACTAATTTAGTTTTTGGGTTTTTTGGCAGGGGTAGGCTTAGGGAGATTCATTATATTTTGGGGGGGCAGTGGATAGGTGGTCCCAGGTAATTCTGATAGGAGCGGCGTAGGTTAAAGTAGTATTTTTGTATAGGCGGACGAGGGGCTTGTTGATTTTCGGCTGCTTTAGGGCTTGGTTGGCAGGAGCGGCTGATGGGTATTCTGGGTAGTGGGCGGATAGGTAGCAGTAGGAAATTATCGTAACCGTAGGGTAGGCGGGGGGTAGTATTTCTGTATAGTCGGACGGATGGGGGCTTAGATTTATGGAGATTTTCTATGCTGGTTGATTGGGCTGGGGGTATTAATTTATCAAAAAGCTACGGTGATAGATGAGCTGATTTTGGTACTAATAGCTGCGGCCTGATGGTAGATAACGGGGGAATTTTGTCAGCTGGGGGTAGGGCCAAGTAGCGGATTTTCGGGAGGAGATGTTTATCGGCTTTGGTAAAAGTGGGTAGATTTTAGCCCAGGAGTCGGGTTCTGATAGCTTGCTTTTTATAGGTGGTCGGCGGAGGTATCTGGTTAAATTCTGTCGCAATAGGGGGGATGGTGGTATTGGCTAGGGGGCTTTTATTTCAAAGGCCAGGGTGATAATTTGTTTGCGTTTGGGGGACTAGGGTAGGAAGGCCTGAGATGAAATAAGCAACTGGGGGGGCTAGGGTATTAGGGGCTGAGCTACTTTTCGCTGATTCTTTATTACTGGGGGCTGATGATTCTGAGGAGGCGGGAGGGGCTGGTGTGAGGGGTTTTATTAGGGGGAGCAGGGGCGTACTTGGTTGACATCTGCTTCCTTATTAGGGTGGGCGTAGAGAGAAGATAGTCAGTTTTTTTGGTGGCTTTAGTTGAGATTCTGATGCTATTTGGCTCGGCGGGGTAAGGGCTGATTGGGGTTGAGGGTAATTTTTGCCAGGTGGTAGCCGTAGCTTATTGGTGGCTGTTGCTGCGGTGGGGTGCTTCAATTTTGGCGGATTTGATGGGGTGAAATTTTGGGACTCGGGTAGTTTTTGCTGATTACCGGCGAAGGGAGGATGGGGGTTAATAGCTCTTTCTAAATTCTAGTCGTGGGGTTCTTTGGCTGGGTCGGGTAGGAGCTGATGGGCGGTGAAGGTGATTCTGGGGTGTAAGGCCATGTAAGAAGGGGGAGGCTAGGTAGGGTGGCCGCATGGGTTGATAGGGGCACGGAGGGGCGGATTGTGGCTAAGGAGGCGGGCTAGATAATGCGGGATAGCAGTAGGACAGGTGCTAGTCGGGTAGTAGCTTGTGGACGACATAGGGTGCTAATTCAACGACCGGCAGTAATAGTTAGCGAGAGGAGCACTTCAAATCAAAGCTACCGCATTGATTATCAGGCACAAACATAGTTTGTGAGTTACTATAGGCCATAATTAGCTACAAATCAAGTAATTAAAAGTAACTTTTTAGCTAAAATAGCTTATAAATACCTTAGCTTTATCAATGAGTTAGCTTAATGAGTAACTTTTCGCAATAACTCATTGATAAATAGTAGATAATTAGTAACTTTTTTCAAATTCTTATGGCGAATCTAGTAAACACCCCTGAAGCCAACAATGGCAAACCAGCTAAGAAAAGTCTGACTGATACTGTAAAATTGGAGGCCGATGCGGTAAGCCTACTCAATACTCACGCTCGTAATGCTGGCATATCCAAGTGCGAATACGCGAGCGCGGCCATCCGCTACTTCGCTGAAAATGGGTTGGACCCAACGAAGACCACGACGCTGGCCGAAGGCGTGAAGACCCGCGAGAAGTTACTAGACGTGAGCTACGATGTGCGCAAGCTAACGGGGGAGGTAGGCACCCGAATCATTGCCATTCTGCGCAACTTCGAGAAGGAGAATTACAAGTATCAGCAGGCGCAGCAGGGGGGACTCTTCGCGTACCTGGGCCAGATTGAGGATAACATTTTGAGTTATCAGCAGATGGTTGAGTCGCAGGTGTTAGCCCCAATGCTGGAGCGGGTAATCCGCAATGGAGTGGACACGCACATCGCACGGGTCCTAACCAATGCGGTACTACTAAAGACCAAAGACCAACCACTTTCAAACGAAGAAGTAAACAGGAGCACGGCGAATTATGACGGCCAACGCGATAAACAACTGGTTGTAGAAGCGCAGAAAATTGCTGACAAATCACCAGTTGCCCGACCCAGGTTGACGGCACGGCCGGCGCTGACTCCCGTTCCAGCGCCACCTAAACCCGCAGCCCAACCCGTACCCGCCGCTACGCCAGTTACGCCACCGGCTCCACCGAAACCGTGAGTTGCACCAATTAAAAAAGTGTACTTGTCTCCGTTATTGCTTCGGGCATTGCCTCCAATTCCTTCCCACTCTATCTTCGATGTACGTCAAGATTATCAATCCTGCGACCAACGGCAAGAAGGTGTACGCGAACGCGGGGAGCGCGCGGCGCACGACCAACTACCTGGAACAGGAAGCCAAAGAGCAGGGGCAGACGGCGACCTTCTTTAGCTCCGCTGCTAAGGGCGGGCTCACCGCCGATGAGGTCGTGGACCTGGTGGATAACAACCACAAAGGGTTAGGGAAGGACGCAGCCAAGTTCTACTCCCTGGTGCTAAGTCCGAGCGCGGATGAGTTGACTGAGTTGGGCAATGATGCGCGGGCGTTGGAGCGCTACACCCAAAACGTAATGGAGCTGTACGCGAAAAACTTTAACCTGAAAGGCGGGCGCGAGTTGGGAGAAAGTGAATTAGTCTGGGCCGCGACCATTCACCAGGACCGCAAAAACCGGGGCACCGATGCGGGCGTGCAGGGCGAACTGAAGCCCGGTTTGCAAACCCACGTTCACGTCATCGTGTCGGCCCGCGACGCGGCCCAGCAGATAACCTTGAACCCATTGGGCGCAGCTACGCGCTTCAACCGCGTGCAGTTCCAGGCCCAGGCCGGCGCGCAGCTGGACGAGGAGTTGGGTCGCACCCCAACGCGCGAAGTCGGTGCGCCCGCGCCCACCCGCCAGCAACGGGTAAAAGAAAAAGCGGCTGACATTACGGAGCGGGCCGCCAGCAACCGCGCCAAGAAGCCGCTGACTCCCGAACAACTTGCGGCCAAGGATGCGCGGCTCGACGCGCAGGTGGCCCGCCTCAATTCCAAGTTGGACCCCGCCCGGCACCTGGACCCCGAACAAGTAAAGCTGGTAGCGAAGGAGCGCGGCTACGACAACGTTTTTTATCTGAAGTTGGGTAACATAGAGCGCAACGCCGAGAAAGGTCGTACGACCCACGAGCCTGACGAGTATCTACGCACCGGCCGGGTGGCTCAGGTGGGGATGTTAAAAGAGTTACCCTCCGAAAGGCTGGCGTACACCGACCCGGTGCGGCGAACCGGCCAGGCCAGTCCCAGCCAGCCGGCAACCATGCAATCCTTGAAGCGCTCGGTGGCCAACATATCCCGCGCGCTCACGCCCCCTACGCGCACGCAGGACGTGCGCAGGGAGGAAGAAAAAACGCGTGATTACGAACCAGAAATGTAGCGGAGGGCTACTCCCAAAAGGCTCGGGTGGATTACCCTAGCCGCCGGGCAAAGCTGTCCCGTCGGCGACGAAGACCGGGCGCGGTGTGGGGAGCACCCGCCCTAACCAGTCCCCGCTTCGCCGGTAGGCTGCCCGTGCCGGAGTCCACTCCGTCGTCATGGTCCTGGCCACTTGCCGCCGGCCCAACCCGCCCGCCAACCCCTCGGGCTGGCCCGCGCGCTTCTACCCCGCACGCCCGCACGGGCGTCGTCCGGCGGCCCGGCTTTGGGAGTACAACTGGCGGCCAGACGAGTTGGAAAGGGTCAGCAGCCAGTGGCCGCGGGCGCGCCGGCAAGCGCCTCCTTTGGCGCCGGCCTGCGCCGCGCCGCTAACCGAACCTATCCGCCACTACGGAGCGGGCGTACCACTAATAGTTTTCTCCTGATTCCTCCCCCGCTAGTTAGATGCAGCTTACCTGGGCTGTTAGGCAGCACACCGGTCACCGTCCGGGCGCAAAACTTGACCGCTACCGACTCGGCCAGTAGCTGGCCTCGCCAGCTGTAGGTGGTAGTGACGGATTCACTCTTTCCGGTTCCCCACGTCCAAGCCCAGTCAACGGCCGAATCGCTCGGCATCGAGGGGCCCGTTTCTTTAGCCCTACTCCACCTGCTGGTCCCGGCTTTTACCGGTCACCGCCTGGCACCGCCGGCCACGGGCAGCCCCGCTGCCTGGCTGGCCAAAGGGGACACCTTGCTGGTGGCTCTGTCCGCGCGGCCCCCTAACCGGGGCGTTATCGAGTGGCGACCCCTTGACCTGGATACTATCCCCGCCGGGCAGCTGCGCTCGCTGGCCGACGTCGTGCGCGACGGGCAGCAGCGCAGCGCGACGTATCGCCAAGCGGGCAATCCAGCAAATCGCTTGCCGGGCCCCCGCCTCAAGCTGTTTCCGCTCGTTCGGCGGCAGGGGCGCTACTGGGTACCGGGCCCCGTGGTCCTGACCGAGTAGTTGGTCATCCGCACCCGCGCTCCTTCCTCGCGGGCGCAGGCCGGCAACAGCCAGAGCCCTCGCTGGTCGCAGCGTGTCCCCTGGCAAACCATCCAGGCCTTGGCGCCCACGGCGGGAAGTTCTGCCTATTTCTGGGCAAGCAGGCTGGTGCCAGCCACAGTTCACAACGGGGGGTACCCGTTTTGGTCACGGCCGGCGCTTGGTACTTTCCATCCCGTTTCGCGCTACCACGGGAGTGGCGTTTTCCCCTGCCAGCCGGGCATCGGCTTGGGGTCCGGCAAATTCCCCCACTACCTAACCACCTCCGGCCTCCACCCGCCGGGCGGCTTTACCCGGATGATAATGGACGGTAAAACGTAAAGCGAGTGTTTAAAAACGCACATGTGATTTTTGCAAGTAGCTGATAGATAAGAAGATAATGGATAAGGTTCGATAAGTAAGGATTATCAAACATATAGAGCCTGCTATATAATTTAAGTATGTTGAGCGTTGCCAAAAAATGGTTGACCCTAAAAGCAATTCGTTATGGCACTTTCTTAGTCTTAGTGGCCCTAGGCTATAACGAGTAGCAAGCTCGGTAGCCGAAAAACTCATCTCAATTTACTGGGAAATGCACACCAGGCTCTAGAAACCACATTGATAGTAAAAATACTGCGAATTCTATAGGTTCGATAAGTCTTAGTTATCGAACCTATAGAATTCATAGCACTAGTAATCAACGATATAAATTCTTCATGTTTAATAAGTGTTCATTAGCGAACCTTTGAAACTTATGTAATTGACAATAAATACTATAATTTCTATAGGTTCGATAAGTAACACTTATGAAACCCTACGGCCGGCAGTGCTTGATTTTCAGGGTGTAAACGAATAAAAATGCTGGGCTTAAAGGAGTCGTAAGCAGCAGTAAGTTCTCTAGGTAGTATTAAATTAATTGTGCACCTTGGGGCTGCGTTCTTCGTTGGACCCAGAACTACAGTAAGCCGGCGGAGGCTATACAGCTGCCCGCAAAACGGTAACGCGGTGCCCGGTAATCGAGCCCCAATAGCCAACTGACCAGCAGAAAAGCGGCTTGCCCAGGGCAGAATATCCTGGCAAGTAGCGGTCAAAAAGTCCTGTAGCGGCTGGCCGTATCACATGGTCCAGTTATGAGCGCAACGCTGTTAAGGCTCTTCGCTACTACCCAGTCGTATCTTAGAATCCCGGCGGTGAAAAAGCGCGTTCAGCCGTCGTATCCCAATTTCAATTAAGCCATGCCCGCTCCGCCTACTTCCCCGCGTCGCCTCAAACTTGGGGTAGAATCCCGCGAGCTAGACCTGACCCCCATTTGCTCTACCCCCTTGTCGCCGGCCGAAGAGCAGGAGGTGAGCGGGTTCCTGGCAGCGGTTCGCGCCCGCGACGCGCAAAACCCCGCCGTGCAGGCCATCCTAAAAAAGTATGGCTCCAAGTGGCAGAGCTGAGGGAAGGCGGCGTCCAAGCACCTGGCTAATCGCAGTCGGTAGCCGGCGCGCCCGGCGGAAAGCAGCTTCCTGGAAGCTACGGAGGGGAGTGGGAAAAAGGGATGTCGGCCCGGCGCGTTACTGCCCGTTCTCGGCTTTAAGCTGTTCCTGCTTGCGACGAGCCTGGTCGGCCTGGTCGGCCTGGCTGAGCACGTCCAGCTGCTTGCTGGCCCGGCCTTCGGAAAAGGGATTCCACAGGGTAACGCGGACTTTCTGCCCCGTCCAGTCGATGCGGGAGCCGTCCTCATCCCCCCGCCCGAATAGAAAGCGCGCTTCCTGCTCCAGGGCGGCCATGCCGACCGGGGAGTGAGCCACGGCCCGGAAGGCAACCAGCTTCCCGTCCTGAAAGAAGTAGAACTGTCCCGGCACGTCGGCGTAGTGCTTGGTAAACCAGGAGCGCGGGTTGGGGTCGCCGCCCTCGAAGCGGTACATCACCCGGCCGGGGCCCTCATCGCTGACTTTGAGCAGCTTCGGGAAGGCACTCAGCGGCTGACCGAACGGGTGGCCCGGCATGCCGTTGAGCGAGTCGGCCGCCGCTCCCAAACTCCGGGGTTTGGTGGTTTCCAATAAAGAGGTGGGGGCGCTGGCCGACTCGCCGGCCGGGGTGGAGGAGCAGCTACTCAGTAGGGTGCCGGCCAGGACCAGACCGCCCGCAATAGAGTAGATAGGAAGGAAACGGAAGGACGAAGGCATAAAAGAGAAAAGTAGCGAAGTAGGTAGGGAACGAGAGAAACCGCCACCGGGCGGGTGGCCCGCCCGGCAGGGGAGGGGACTGGGCAGCAGCGCGCCGAGCCAGGGGCCGTTTTCCCGGCCGCAGGTTCGGCGGGCGGGCGCAGGCGCAGCTACCGCCGCTGGCGGGCCTGCTGAATGGCCGCCACGCGCCCGGCCACGGCCGCCCGCTCCGGGGCCGGGTCCGGGCGATTGGGGGCGTGCTCCGCGCCGGGATGGGTGGCGCGGTACACCTCGTGGGCCATCCCGTTGCCCGCGGCCAGGCCCGTGACCAGGGCGAGCACGTGGGGGCCGTAGGCCGACGGGTTGGCCTCGAGGTCGGCCAGGGCGTGGATGGCCTCGTCCTGATAGGTGAGCAGGCGCTTGGCCAGGTAGGCGGCCTGGGGGGAGTAGATGGGCGGGTCGAGCGGGGGCAGCTCCGGGGAACCGGCCAGGTACTGGGTGAGCTGGAGCAGGGCCGGGTACTCGACCGACACCACCTCCCCCTCCACCCAGAGGTCGGGCATCAGCCGCAGCACGGCATCAGCCCAGGTCACGAAGTCGAGGGTGGGGAAGTGAGTAGCCAGCTCGTCCATCACGTAGCCGATGGCCAGGTGACGCTGACGGGCCGTGGTCTGCTTGAAGGGCAGGCAGGTGGCTTCTGAGACGGGGGGGGAAGCAAGGGTAGGGGAGGGCATGGGGGTAGAATAGTAGGGAGGGGAGAGAAAGCAAAAGCTGCTGGTGGCGCTAGGCGACGACAAGGGGGTGGGGTGGGGTGGGGTGGCGGCCTGGCCGGGGGGGGAGGAGCCAGGGGGGCGGCCGCACACAAACATACGAATTTTCAGCAAATTGAGGACACATAAGTCCACAAGGCGTTCGGGGGTACGCCGGAGCTTGCGGGGGTGAAAAAACCCGCCAGCATTCAGGCTTTTGGCCAGCATCTGCGGCGGCTGCGCGAGGCCCGGGGTTGGAGCCAGCAGGCGCTGGCCGATGCCGCCGACATTACCAAGAAGACGGTGTACCGCATCGAGAAGGCGCAGACTGCCCCCACGCTGGACGTGCTCGCCTGCCTGGCCGAGGGCCTGGAACTCTCGCTGCCCGAACTGCTCACCTTTGCAGTTGCGGCTTAGCCGATGAGCGGGCTAGGCGAGGGCCGGGGCTACTGAAAGTGGTCGCGCGGACGCCCTAAGTCGGTACGCGGCGGGCCAGCCCACCACCCAGGCCGGGCGCCGGCGCGGGGCCGGGTACTCACCCGTCTCCCGACCCATCGGTGGAGGCCAACCGGCGCAGCAGGCGCTGCACCTCGGCGCTGCCGGGAGCGGGGCCCCCACCGGGCAGTCCCGCGGGCAGCGCGGGACTACTAGCCAGGTCCCAGCGCCAGGCCTGCACGATACGCTCGGCTAGGGGGTAGGGGTAGGCCAGACGCTGAAGCAGGGCCCGCAGGCGGGGGCCGCAACCTATCCCGGGGGCTACCAGCTCGGCCAGCGCCTGCACGGCCAGTTCACTAGTGTGCAGCACGTACTGGGCCAGGTCCAAAGCCGGCAGCCCGTAGCGGGGCGGGTCCAGCAGGGGCAGCTCCGGACTGGTGGCCAGGTGCTGCACGAGCTGGGTGAGGTCCTGGGGCCGGAAAGCCAGCTGCGGCCCCCGCCGGAGCAGGTCGGGCCGAAACTCGTCCAGGGCGCGGGTGAAGGCCCGCTCGGACAGGGTAGGGAAGTGATGACGCAGCCGCTGGCGCAGCGCGAGCAGAGCCTGCATGCGCTGGGCGGGGGTGGCCTGCGCATAGGGCAGCGGGGAGGCAGGGGGGGAAAGCATAGTAGCGGAGTAATCGGAGCGAAAGGGACACGGCGGGGCGGCCTCCTGGCCAGCCAGCGGGGGAAGGAATAGCGAGTCGCACACGAAGGGGCAGCTAAGGCAGGGGGGGCGGCGCGGGAGGAGCCAGTCGGCCGTCCAACTTTTCGCCCTCCAGCCAGTCCCGGCGGACCTGCCGAGCCTCGGCTGCGCAGGCTTGCCGGCGCTCGCGCAGGGCTTCGCGAAGCACGTCCACAAGGGGCGCGCCGGTGAGGCGCTCGATGGCGATGGTCAGCTGCTGGTCGTGGGTGTGCAGGGTGACGGCGGTGAGGCCGGCCAGCTCCAGGGTAGCTAGTTGGCGCTGCTGGCGCTTGGCCAGGTGGCGGGCGCGGCGCAGGTGGCGGAGGTCGCGGCGGTCGCTCATCGGGCCGGATTGGGAAGCAAGTGAGCGAGCGTCAGGGAGTCAGCCGGTTGGAAGCGAGCGGCCGCGCGGCGGTCGAAGGTGCCGGCGCGGCGGTCGGCGTGGTCGGGCAGGGGCGCGCCGGGTACCCAGGCGGGGGCGGGTTGGGGTTGGCGCGGGCGGTAGCCCCGGAAGCTGGCCGAGCGCATGTGGCATAGCGTAGTGCGCAGGGCGTCCTGGCTGCGCTGATGGGCAGCGGCGGCTAAGCGGCGGGCAATTTCGGCCAGGACGTTGGCGTGCCAGCGGGTGAGCCGAGGCACGTCCTCGCACTCGTGGACGAAGTGGTTGGCCCGTAAGTGTTCCGCTTCGCTGAAAAGCGGGTTGCCGAGAAGGATGGCTAGGACGTGCTGGCGTAGTTCGCCCAGGCAGGATGGGAGGACGCTGTGGAGCGTACTTGTCCCGATTACATGGTTTGCCATGTATTTTTGGAGTTGGGTTGTCAATGACCCAGCCGTAGTGCCTGCTGCAAACAGGTGCTACATCGGAGGTCAGTCGCGACAGCGGCTGGCCTCTTTCTGCTCACTACGCGATAGGCTGCTCTACATGAGCGACACAAATATACAAACAACATACAAAATTCAGATGTCGTTCGTGCATTTTATATTTGCGCAATGGAGAAGAAAGCTAAGCCGCCCTATCAAGTTCGGATGTCGGACGAGCTTTATGCGGTTGCGGTAGCGAAAGCAAAGTCATTAGGATTATCTTTTGCAGCTTACGTGCGCTACTTAATCTCACAGGATAACAACTCGAAGTAGCCCTAACATGCAAAAAAACCGGTTAACAAGCCTATTTTTTGCACGTTAAAAAATATATAATTTATTTATATTTACATTTTTATTTATTAGTCTTAAATACGCCGAAATTAAGATTTTACTGAAACACTTAGTAATGATAGTCAGAATTTTATAATTATAAGTTGGCGCTGAATCCTTATAAAGGTGGTTCCAAATGAACGGCTTTTCTAGCTTTTCAGTAAGGCTTGATTCAGTCTGCTTTATCTGGACCGCCTCCCTTTTTCCTTCCCGCCCGTTTTAGGCCCGACAAACCCCTGGGCGTGGGGGCGCCAAGCCACCCACCTGCCGCGGCCAACTGGTCTTCTTCTCAAACTGCTCCCCCGTGTCATTTTTTACCAGGCGCGCTTTCGGGTCCCTTCCGTTGGCCGCTGGCGGCGCGGGCGCGGGCCGGAGCAAAGCCCTTCCTCTTGAACCACCTGGCCTATGCGACACATCGAGCAGCATCATACCCAACGAATTGGCTGGCTGCGGGCCGCGGTGCTGGGGGCCAACGACGGCATTATTTCCACGTCCAGTCTGGTGGTGGGCGTGGCGGCGGCCCACGCCTCGGCCCACAACGTGCTGGTGGCCGGCGTAGCGGGCCTGGTGGCCGGGGCCATGTCGATGGCCACCGGGGAGTACGTGTCCGTCAGCTCCCAGGCCGATTCGGAGCAGGCCGACCTGGACCGCGAGCAGGAAGAGCTGCGCACTGACCCGCAAGCTGAGCAGCAGGAGATGGCCGACCTCTACGTGGGGCGTGGCTTGGCCCCCGCGTTGGCCGCCCAGGTGGCGCAGCAGCTCATGGCCCACGACGCACTGGGCACCCACGCCCGCGAGGAGCTCGGCATCTCTGAAACTATTGCCGCCAAGCCCATCCAGGCCGCGCTGGCGTCGGCGGCTTCTTTCACGGTGGGAGCGGCCTTGCCGCTGGCTACCATCTTGCTGGCTCCCCCGGCCGGGTTGGTCTGGACGGTTTCGGCCACGGCCCTGCTGTTTTTGGCGGTGCTGGGGGTGCTGGCCGCCTACGTGGGCGGTTCGGGGATGCTGCGCGCCGCGGTCCGCGTGACCTTCTGGGGCGCCCTGGCCCTGGGCCTGACGGCCGTGGTGGGCCACTTTTTCAACGTGACGCCGTAGCCGGGACGGGGCTATAGGCAGGGAGTCGCGTAAAACAGGAGCGCCTAGGAGGGGTAATTTCCCGGCCCTACGGGAAAAGCCCCTCCTCCGAAACCTCTGCGTTAGTAGGCAGCCTGCCGCGCCATAGGCTTGCGCCAGGTGGCCGAAAGCCGCTCGACGCTGGCCGCCGCCCAGGGGCCCTTATTGGATGGTTTTGACGAAGGCTTTTCCAGCGCGTAGAGATGCTTTTTTTGAGCTTTTTTGGCTAACCTTTATTGGAGTACCTGTTAGCATGGCGTTCGACCACTCATCTTGAGTTAGTAAGCAGCTATCGCACCGTGTTTGGCCTTAGTCAAAGCCAAGGCCAAGCACACCTTCTACAGCATTCGTTATAGCTCCGCTATTCCTCCCCTGGACAGTATCCTGACGCCAATCCACTACTTCTATGATGGATTGAAGTGGTTGTGGGGCGTGTTCAACGCCAAAGCCGCGTATACCTCAAATAAGGTTTGTTCAACGTCATCGGCTACCGCGATCCAGCGGATTTCCATGCCGGCTACGCGCGCTTTGGCAGCTGTGAACAACGGCCCGAACAGCGGACAGCGTTGCAGCACATGGCGGGGCCGGTCTAGGTCAATGGCGAGGCCCTGAGCGGCCTCGCGGGCCAGCAAAAAGGCAAACGATGCGCTGTAGTGGCTGGAAGCGTTGCCGCCGTGTTCCAGGAGCCGCTGCCGTAGCCGTCCGGTGCGGCCCACGTACTGCGCATGGCCGTGCTCGTAGAACGCGTACACCCCAGCGGCCGGCAGGTCTTGGCCCAGGGCAAGGCGGGTACGCGGGATTTGGGCGATGAGCTGCGCCAAGTATCCCGGTAACCGGGCAACCCGCTGGTCGAACGCTGGGTTCATGCGACTTCCTCTAACTCCTCGGCAATGCTGGCAAACTGCGCCAGCGCGGCTTGCAGGTTCTCGGTGATTTCCAGGGCCAGCACATCGGGCGCGGGTAGGGTAGCGCTGTCTTCCAGCGCGTCGTCCTTCAGCCAGAAGATGTCGAGGTTTATTTTGTCGCGGGCCAGCAGCTGGGCCAGGTCGTAGCGGTGAAACTGGTCGGTTTCCTGGCGCTGGGCGCGTTGGCCGGGTTTCCCGTAGCAGGCGATGAAGTCTTGGAGGTGCGTGAGCGTGAGCGGGTTGCCCTTGGGGGTGAAGTGCTGGTTGGTGCGCAGGTCGTATACCCAAAGGTCCTTGGTTTGGGCCTGCTCGGCGGCGGCGTGCTTCTCAAAGAAGATGACGTTGGCCTTTACACCCTGGGCGTAGAAAATGCCGGTGGGCAGGCGCAGCAGCGTGTGCACGTTGCAATCCTGCAAGAGCTTGCGGCGGATGGTTTCGCCGGCCCCGCCCTCGAAGAGCACGTTGTCGGGCAGCACCACGGCGGCGGTGCCGCCTACCTTGAGAATGGTGTAGATGTGCTGAACGAAGTTGAGCTGCTTGTTGCTGGTGGTGGCCACGAAGTCGGTGCGCTCATAGCTGAGCGTGTCTTTGCTGGTCTGGCCCTCCTCGCTCATCACCGTGATACTGCTCTTCTTGCCGAAGGGCGGGTTAGCCAGGATGAAGTCGTAGCGCTCGCCGGGGTCGGAGAGCAGGGAATCCTGGTTTTTGACCGGGCTTTCGGTCGAACCGACGCCGTGCAGGTAGAGGTTCATGGCGGCCAGGCGCACCACCGAGTCCACGATGTCGGTGCCGTGGAAGGTATGGTCGCGCAGGAACTTGAGCTGCTCGCGGTCCATTTCGGCCCCGTAGGTGTCCACGAGGTAGTCGCGGGCCACCAGCAGGAAGCCGGCGGTGCCGCAGGCGGGGTCGCAGATGGTCTGGCCAGGGGTAGGGGCCACGGCCTCCACGATGGCTTGGATGAGCGGGCGCGGCGTGAAGTACTGGCCCGCGCCGCCCTTCACGTCCTCGGCGTTCTTTTGCAGCAGGCCTTCGTAAATCTCACCCTTCACGTCGAAGCCCAGACCCGACCAGTTTTCGCGGTCAATCAGGGCCAGCAGGTGCTTGAGGCGGGCGGGGTTCTGAATCTTGTTCTGGGCCTTCTTGAAGATGACGCCCAGCATGCCGGGCTCCTTGCCCAGGTCGGTGAGCAGGTGGCGGTACTGCACTTCCAGCGCGTCGCCTTCGAGGTGGCGCAGGCTGGCCCAGTCTTTCCCCTCGGGCACGGCGGGCGCGTTGGGCGCACCGGCCTGCTCGTCGGCCATCTTCAGAAACAGTAGGTAAGTGATTTGCTCCACGTAGTCGCCGTAGCCCACGCCGTCGTCGCGGAGTACGGTCGCGTAGCCCCAGACGCGTTGAACAAGGGATTGGGCGGTGGCATTGAGGGTAGGCTGGCGCATGTTGAGGAGGGGTTGTTGTATTACATTGTAATACATTTTGTCATAAGAGAAAACAACTGAAACTGCGTTTCCAAGCTAGAAACGCAATTTTGTTTTCTATTTGTTTTTTAGTTGTTTTTTTTATGGCAGTGAATAGCGGCGACTTCGGGTGCCTCCCAGGCTAGGAATAACTCGTCCTTCTTCTACCATACCGTACACTTCGCGCCTTATTTCCAGCAGGGGTAGTTCCTCCAGCCGCCGATGAATCTGCGCTATTGAACTGTCAGGGTAAGCCCGCAAGTCTTCTTCAATTAAGGCCCGCAGCCGGTGCGGCTCCATCGTTTTCAGGCTGGGCTTTACGTCGAGATTGGCGGCCGCGTAGGCTTTGGGATTCACCAGGTATTCGGTGCTCTTTTTCACCCCGCGGGCCAGCACAATTTCCCATTCTACCAGGCGGCCCAGCCAGGACCGGAGCCGTTCTTCCTGGCGCAGCTGCAAGGCCTGCGTGAGCGCGGGTGCGCCGATGGGGCCATGTTGGGCAATGATGCCCAGCGTGATGATTTCCTTCTGCCGGAAGTCGTAGAACCGAGCCAGGGTATCGAGCAGCGCGACGGCCGTGGGGTTGGGCGCTTTAGCGTAGATGGTGACGCGTAAATTGCTGTATGAATCGTCGATATCGGGCAAGGGCTTGGCGTCGCGGCTCAGCTTTTCATAAATGAGGTCGTAGCCAGAGCCTTCGCCTTCCATCAGGCCCGTGGCCTGAAAGGTGTCCATCAGGGCCTGGTTGCGGCGCACCCGCTCGTGCAGAATGGTGGTGGGCGTCACGCCCAGGGGCAGGTGGCCGGGGCTTTCAATTTCCAGCCGGTCCGGGTACACGCGAATGGCCACGTCGGTGGCCACCGTGTAGAGGCGGTGGGCAAAGGCGTTGGCCAGCAGCTCGCGCAGCACGGCTTCGGGGTAGCGCCGCACTTGCCGCCGGTACAGCCCTTCGGGCACTTCGTGGTAGTAGTGCAGCTCAACGCCCTGCGCCAGCACTTCGTCCAGCAGCTGCAACGGGTTGAACCGGAAGTCCATCCAGGTTTCTTTGCGGATGCGGCGTTCCTGCTCGTCGTACACCAGGTATTGCACCAGCAGGCCGTAGCGCAGCCGGGCCCGCTGGTAGGGGGTACCCAGCCACAAAATGCCCAGGTTGGTGGCCAGGCCGTCTTCGCGCAGCAGCTTGTAATGCGTCAGGATTTCGGCCGTGCTTTTGCCCTTGACGAACGGGCTGACCTTATTGGTAGGCGCGGCGCGGATTTTCTCCACGAAGAAGCGGATTTCGGCCGGGTTTAGCTCGGTTTGAGGCACGCTGTGCGGCGTGTGCAGCTCCCACTGAAAGCCGCTTTTCTCGCCCGCCAGCCGCAGCAGGTCGTCGCCCACTACCGGCCGGCATTCCTCGCCCAGCCGCATGTACACGCGCCCGTCGGACGTGGTAGCAATGGTATTGAGCGACGGATGCACCCACAGCTGCAAATACTGCCCCCCGTTGACACTGGTAATGACGAGCGGGTCGGCCAGGCCCACGTTGATGGCCCGGCCGCCCAGGCTGCGGACCAGCAGATTGGCGGCCGCCGGGTCGATGCGCTGCTCGGGCGGCGGGAGTTCCTGCTTGTCTTCCATTCCGATTTGCAGGGTGCCGCCGCGCGCGTTGGCCAGGCACACGCAGGTTTTGGCCAGGTCGCTCAGGTCGGCCGAGGGGCCAAAGGCCTTGCGGTAGCTCTTCTTCTCGAAAACGTGGTTTTCCGACATTATCCGGCGTTTCTAAAGCCCTAAAGTAGTTTGCTGGGCCGGGGCCTTGCGCCCGCGCGGGCCCTTGGCAGCGGCTTTGGCCGGACCAGCGGCCGGGGCTGCGCGCAACCGGGCCAGCAGGGCGGCGGCCGGCTCGTCGGTGGAATCCTGAGGCACGAGGCGGCCGGTGAAGGCCCGGTGCAGCAGGCTCTGGCGCAGGCGCTCGGCGCGTTTCAGCTCGGCGGTGAGGGTCTGGCTCAGGGCATCGAGCACGGTGAGGCGGCGCTCTACTTCGGCTATAATTTCGGCTTGCTCGGCGAAGGGGGGTAGGCAAACAGGCATGTTTAGAAGCTGCTCTGTGTTTATTCCGTCCCTTGTAGCACCGTGATTTACACGTTTTAGGTAATTGACAACTTCACCTGAACCTCTAACATAATAGAGAAAATAATGAGGCTTTATTATGTGATTCGCGAGGCGTAACCGCATAATGTGATAGTTGAAAAAAGCCCCCTCAAAGCTTGCTGAAACGAAGCCGGCACGCCCAACGGAGGCCATTCGCGAAAAAAGCAAGTCACCAACCGACAACCGATACCGTTCTAAATCGGTGGCTTTCTGTTCGCTAATGTGGACTGCTTTATTCAAGTTGATTCCCTGTTCTGTGAGGCAGCCAATTGTTAGAACAGGAATTCCGTCTTTAATAAAATCTTCTCTGCCCAGAGACGTACCAAATGGGCCTGTCATAACAGTTTGGTCTCCAACTCTACCAAGCTGCTCAACACTCGCCCACACCCACCCCGCCGGCAGCTCCGGCAGCTCGCTGGTATCGGGCATTTCGGGCTCCACATACTTCGATTTCCAGGCATCGTTCAGCGGGAGCTGGCCGCCGCGCTTGGCGACTTGAGCGGCTTCCCACTGCGCCCGGCGCTCGGCGCGGATGCGGGTGAGCAGGGCTTCGCCGGTTTCGGGGGGGGTAGGGTGGGCTACCCGCCAGGCGCGGGTCAGCTCGCCGGTCACGGCCGCGTGCAGCACCGATTGGCGGTAGCGTTTCAGCAGGGCCTGGCTGCGGCGCACGGCCGCCACGCCCGCATCGAGCCGGCTGAACAGCTCCTCCAGCTTCGCCACGATGCGGCGCTGCTCGGGTAGGGGGGGTAGGGGGAAGTTCAGCGCCTCAAATTTGCTCTTATTAAGAATTGGAAGCGTCGTAGAAGAAGCATTGTCAATTATCTGCCGAAAAAGGACGGGAGAGATGAATGCGAAATACCCAAACTGAGGCAGAACGATAGAGGTATCAGGAACAAGCGCATTTATCTGCTGATTAGTTGTGCCGGCAACTTTCGCAAAACCAGTCTTTCCAATCGTAGCGCCAATGCAAGTAACAAGAATTGATTCTGCTGGTAAAACCCTGACGGAGTGCGCACCGGCTTCGGTCAAATTCGTTTCAGCTTCGGTTAACGCATAGCCTGAGCCCAAGTCGCTGGGTTTGAAAAAGGGTATGCTACCTCCGTAAAATTCCGGCTTGCTTGTACTTGGAGTGTTACCAGTAACAGTTTTTCCGATTTGGCTAATAGTCGTCCAAACCCAGCCTTGCGGCAATTCTGCTTTCTCTTCCATAATATTCTAACAACTCCTTACGCGGCCAGTGCCTCGTTCAATTCATCCACAATAGCCTGCAAATCAGCCCCGAACACCTGGCGGGCGCGGGCGTAGCCGCCCTGGTCCACGAAGGGGGGTAGGGTGAAGTCTTCGGCCTCCACGCTCAGGGAGGTGGCCACCTTCTCCTTCATCATGCCCAGCCAGCGCTGCTGCTCGGCGGTAAAGGCGCGGCCGGCCTGCTGCGCCTGGGCGAGCCAGGCCCCAAACCGCTCGTCCACGGTGAGGGGGTAGGCGGTGAGCGTGTCGGTCTGGTGCAGGGCGAAGCGCACCAGGCTGATGAGGTTGGTGAGCAGCGTGCGGGGGCCGGCCCCGCGCACCCGCGCCTTTTCGAGCTGCTCGTAGGCGGCCCAGAGGCTTTCGGGTGTCAGCTGGGGGTTGTCGAGGCGCAGGGCCAGGGCCAGCTCCCGAATCTGGGCGAAGGTGACGGCCCGGCGGGCGTAGGGCTGGTTGTGCAGCAGCTGCAAGGCCGTGATTTCGTCCTTGTGCGCCGCAATAAACGCCTGAAACTTGTCGATGCGCGCCTGGGCCAGGGCCGCCTGCGCGGCCTCGGGCGAGGTCTGGCTTTCGTAGCCGGCGCTCAGCACCTGGTCTTTGCTCACCAGGTCAATCACGAGGTCGTGCTGGGCGTGCACCTTGGCCAGCAGCGTGCGCAGGGCCGGGTCGTCGAAGAGGTGCACGGCCCGCGCGGTGAGGGCCTGCACGGCCTGCTGCCAGTGGGCGTCGGTCGGCTCGGTGAGGGCCGCGCCCGGCTCGCCGGGGGCGGGCTGGCCGGCGGCGTGGGCTTCGGCGGTGGCCAGGCGCAGGGCCTCGGCTTCCTGGCGCACGGGGTCCACAGCATCGTAGAGGCGGGCGGCGAGCTGCTGCACGGTGGCCGTGCCCTGGGTCTGGGCCGCCACGGCGGCGCGGTCGTCGGGCGTGAGCTGGCGGTCGAGGCGGGCCAGGCGGGTGGCCAGGCTGCGCAGCTGGGCGGGCTCGTGGTTGCCCAGGGCCACGGCGTGCAGCAGCCGCTCGAAGCCCAGGCCGCCGGGCACGCGCTCTACGCTCTCGGTGTCCTTCTTCACCGAGTCGGTCACGCCCACGGCGTCCACCAGCACGAAGCGGGTTTTGGCCTCGGCCCCCGGCTCGGTGCCGGGGTTCAGGGCCATCAAATCGGAGGTGTTGATGACGCGGGTGCCGCGCCCCTTCATCTGGTCGAAATACACCCGGCTGCGCACGTCGCGCAGAAAAATGAGGCACTCCAGGGGCTTGATGTCGGTGCCGGTCGAAATCATGTCCACCGTCACGGCCACGCGCGGGTTGTACTCGTTGCGAAACTTGCGGATGAGCGTATCGGCGTTTTCCTCGGCCCCGTAGGTAATCTTTTTGCAGAAGTCGTTGCCCTTGCCAAAGAGCTCGCGCACCAGCTCCACAATCTCGTCGGCGTGGTGGTCGCTCTTGGCAAAAATGAGGGTTTTGGGCACGATGCTGCGGCCCGGAAACAGCTCCGTAAACAGGAGGGCCTTCCACTCGGCCAGCACCGTCCGAATCTGGTCGGGGGCCGTTACCGAGCGGTCGAGCTGGGTAGCGGAGTACACGAGGTCGTCGTCGAGGGTTTCCCAGCGGCGCTTGCGGGTCTGGCGCTCCATTAGCTTCACGGCGCTGCCCTTCTCGATGCGGGCCCCGCGCGCCGTGATTTCGGTCTGGATACGAAACACGTCGGAGCCCACGTTCACGCCGTCCACCACGGCCCGCTCGTGGCTGTACTCCATCACCAGGTTCTGGTTGAAGAAGCCAAAGGTTTGCTTGGCCGGCGTGGCCGTGAGGCCGATGAGGTGGGCATCGAAGTACTCCAGCACCTGCTGCCACACGTTGTAGATGGAGCGGTGGCACTCGTCAATCACCACGAAGTCGTAGGCCTCGGGTGGCACGGCCGGGTTGTAGGCCACCTCGCGGGGCCGCTGCGGCGCGTCGGTATTCAGCTCAAAGCCCGACCGCTCCTCGTTGCCCGCATCGTACTCCGCCTCGCCCCGCAGCATCGAATACAGCCGCTGGATGGTGGTAATGGTCACCTTGCTCACCGTGTCAAGCTGGTTGGAAGTCAGGTGCTGCACGTTATAGAGCTCCGTAAACTTGCGTCCATCATCAGGGGCCGTGTACTGCTGAAATTCCTGCAACGTCTGCCGCCCCAGGTTGCCCCGGTCCACCAGAAACAGCACCCGCTTGGCCCCCGCAAACTTGATGAGCCGGTACACGAACGACACCGCCGTAAAAGTCTTACCCGAGCCCGTGGCCATCTGAATCAGCGCCCGCGGCCGGTCGTCCTTGAAACTCACGTCGAGGTTGCGAAGAGCTTCAATCTGACAGTCGCGCAGCCCGGCCGTGTGCACGGCCGGCAGGGTGCGCAGCCGCGCCCGCAGCGTGCCAATCTGCCGGGTCCAGTCGCGCAGCGTCTCGGGCCGGTGAAAGCCGAACACCGGCCGCGAGCGCGGCTCCGGGTCGCGCGCGTCGGCAAAGCGGATTTCCTGCCCGTTGGCCTCGTAGCCAAAGGGTAACTCGTCGGCCACGCGGGGCGCGTGCTTAGTAGCGCTGGCCTGGTAGCGGGCCGTCTGCTCGGCCACAGCCGTGAGCGAGGTGCCTTCCTTCTTGGCTTCCACAATCCCCACCAGCCGGCGGTCGATGAGCAGCGCGTAGTCGGCTGGCCCGGAGGCCGTGGGATATTCGCGCACCGCGATGCCGGCACCCGCGCCCAGGTTCAGCTGCTTGTAGTCCTGCACTACCCAGCCGGCAGCAGTGAGTTGCGCATCGATAAGCTGGCGGGCGTGTTGTTCGGGGGTAAGCATTCGGGTGAGTAGAAACCAGAAGGCTAAAGTACTCCACGACTATGACCCCGGCCCTTAGGGAGCTACTTTGGGGAAATGGTTCTTTGACTCCGCTCTCAACTTAGTACCGATAATCATTCATTGTCGTACTGAGACTTAAATTTTCAACGTAAATATGTGATAAAAGGATAAGTCTGGACGGAACTTATCTGACACCCGTAGCCTAGTGTAGCCTACTAAATGTGCCTTACCAGGGCATTCAGCGCGGTTTTAATTTCTGTGAATGGCTCCGTTAGGCCACCGATACCGTTGAGCCGCCACCCTTTTCCGCCACCCTGCGCGCGGTCTTTTTGAAGCTGTCGACCAGCTCCGCCTCGTCGATGCCTAGGTAGCGGTTAAAGCTGGTTTCGGTCTGGAGGCCGGTGGCCAGCATTACTTGGGACTTAGGCAAGCCCTGGTAAATCTTGAGCGTGGTAAAGGTCTTGCGCCCGATTTTGCTTGTCAGCGCCAGGCGTGTAAGGGCAGCTAATTGCGCGACGTGGGGCAGGTACTTGTGCAGGTGCAGCACCACGGGTAGGCAGGTGCGTAGGCCCCGCTACGCATTAGCCAATGACCATGAGTACCCCAATGGGGTGTGGATGCTTGAATTACTTGGGCCAGCGGGGCAGCAATTGTTAGGGAGGCGAGTGGAGAAGCGTCACAGGGCAAAAGAGCACAGCTCTTATGAAGATTCATAAATCAAAAGGTCTCTGCTGGTATCAACAGGGGCCTTTTGATTTAGCTGAGCGAATGTAGTAAGGGGGTATCCTGTCTATCGACCAGCATTTACAGCCGCCTCCTCAATCCATTTGTCTACATTATTTCTGCCTAAATCGCCAAGCCAACTGTATGTTTTATACTTTCCGAGAGAGGCAAGGGAGCGGCCATTGGAGTCAACTACTGTCTGCAACGGGCTAGGTCCAGCTGAGTCAGTTTGGCTTAGCAAATTCTTCATGCCAGCCATATTGATACAGACAATGCCTCTATCTTCTTGATGGGCTTTAGCGACTTCATATTTAACCCAACGGCGGTTAGCCGTTTCAAGACCAACGAGTACTACCACTACACCACATCCCTTCATCTGGTTATCAATCCAATTTTGGATTGCTTTGTCACCTTGCCGCTCAATGGATTCCCACTCGGAACCTTTCAAAAAAGGGGTTTTCTCGAAGTGGTCGGAAATTGTGTTACATTCATGAATCTGCGCGACTCTATGAGAGTCGCGTTTGTAGTGGAAACTGAAAAAAACGCGGCGTGCCATACTACTTTTTATTTATGAGGGTGAGTACTTTGGTGATGGTAGTTAAGAGGGCGTCGAGCGGCTGGGTTTCATCTTGAAGTTTTTCAAGCTCGGCTAAAAATGTAGCAGAATGGTCATTGTAGCTCTCCTTTACTCTATCCCAAATAACTTTGGCTTGATAGCCAGTAGCCCCGATGGGGAGGATAAAAAGCCCTTTGCTAACGGCAATATCATATTCAGCCAATACACCAGGTGCGTTCACAGTCTCACCACTCACTTCCTTGTTGCCGAAGATAAAAATGGCGATGCCAGCGTAGCTTATCATCTTCTGCCGATACTCCTGCCATAGGTCGCCAAGGGTCTTTTCGCCAGTGGCAAATTGGGGAAACGGCCGCAGGACGAGCTGGTCTTCTGAGTACTTGGTGGGCTCGTCGTAAATGGCTTCCAGCGCCCCATTGATAACGGCGCTACCAATGCCTAAGCCGAAACCATTGACGACGGTGTAATTTTTCTGGATGAGGGATTTTGCAAGATTGTGTGTGAAGCCTACTCCCTGCTCTGGGGTATGCGGGGCATACGTGGCGGCACTACCAGAAATAAAAATCGTTCTCTGTTTGTACTGGGTTTCAATTTCAGCAAGCATCACAGTTATCTCCGGATAATCGTCTATGAGTACGGCGAAAATACGGTAGCTTCTACGGAGCTCTTCTAGCAGAAGCTCTTGCTTAATAGTGTTGTAGGTAAACTGCTTTTCGGTTTCTGAACCTTTGTCGCCAAGCTTTACGCGTTTGAAAATACAGTAATGGTTTTTAGTATTTGGTCCGTAATCACGCCGAACCCGGCTTAGAATGTAGTCTAGGTTGGGGTCAGTGAAACTAAAACCTAGGAAAAGGAATGTTTTAGTAACCAAGTCGCCACTAAGAGCCGTGATAAATGGCTGATGTGTCACGTTGTAGTTCTGATAATCGTACTTAGTGATGACAGCATTATCGGCATCCTCCACATCACCATGCATCTTGTAAACGATGACGTCTCGCCTCGATTTGTTTACACTGAAATGGTCGTTGCGGTACTTTACGTCGGGGCGCTTTTTGTTTTTTGAATAGGTATCCTCAATAACGCGGTCGTAGTTGGTAGTCCATATAGTGCTGATTGGTAGGCGCGTGAGGATGCGGTGGTTTTCACTTTCTCGCGCCTCCTCAGAGAATTCAGCTACTATCTTATGGTTTATCGCGTGCCTACCCCGCTGCGTATGGTGGTACTGTGCCACCGTAATCAGGTCGGTTTCCTGGTCAATGTCCAGCCGTAGTTCATCAGCTATGTCGCGTAGCAGCTCACTCCAGTTGACGTAGCCAGCAGGTACCGAAAAGCCCGCTCCCGCGAAAATGGCGGTATCTCCTTCAAAGAGGTGCTCTACGAATTTTCTTATAAAAGAAGCTTGGTCCTGTGTCATCTTTGAAGGAGGCGTTGAATTGGTTTCTTATTGTGTCTAACCCAAGAATCGTAGTCTATAAAGCTTTTCTGATTCTCGTGAACCCACAAAGTCGGCATACCCTGTAGACTATTGTCCATTGATATGTAGGGGTATAAGCTTAAGTATTCACTGCCTGAGTACGCATCACTGTTACCGATATTATTGGCGCGAATGGGCAACACAGCCGCCTTTTCCTTGAGGCCATCGAAGTAGCCTAATTCCCAAGGCATCCACTTGGATTTTGCAGCATTGACTGAGTAGGCATAAAAAAGCGATTTGCACGATTTCATGCGTTTTCGCAAGGTATCGGCCGTGTCTTTATTGACGTTGCTTCTGTCGAGCTGTGCATCATCAATCCAATCGATGTAAACGCTGTAGTTTAAATCTTCCAACTCGCGCTTAAGCCCCCAAATCTGTTCGCTGTCTCCCGTACTGTGAGATAGAAAGATGTCATAGATCTTCGTATCCTTGAGCTGCTCATTGATAGACTCATTGATAAATCCCTTTATGATATTACGTGAAAACAGCTTAGAGGTTGATTGTATATCTTGCTGAGCCCGAGCACGTAGTAGTTCTTCGGTAAAAAGAGGCATCAGTACGCTATCTAACTGAATTAATGGTTGACCTATTCTTTCGGAATGTGCGAAAATGATAACTCCCAAAGACGCAGCTAATATACTGTACTGTACGACTAATGGGCTAGTTTATTTGCTAATTCCAATAGCCGCAAACGTGTGCTACTAAACGGAAAGGCCCCTGCTATTGAAAACAGATATATTATTATATATTAGAAAATTATTTGGAAAGTCAGTTCGGCCGGTTATGCCCCGCCCGCAGGAGGCTGAGCGTGTCTTCCTTGGCCTCCAGCAGCGCCTGGGCCATCGCGAGCTGCTGGCGAAGTAGGTTTTGAAATTTGAATAATAGAAGCGGCGACTGAGGCATCAGTCGCCGCTTCTATTATTCAGAGAGTTCTTCTAAATACGCAAATTTGATGTTGCTAAACCAACTCTCCTTGGTCTTCAATTGCCGTACCCCTATGAAGAAGCCGTGCAGGGGTATGAACGCATTTACATCCTTATTAACATAAAGATTGACAACTTGTGCATCATCAATAAAGACCAATCCAGTCATGCAATCTAAAATATATTTAGCCAAGTTATCGACATCTACCTCGTTGAATCGTTTTGCATTCATATCCACACTTATAAGCACCTCCACAGGTATATCGCTAGCATATGGGTGTTCAGAACTCATTGACCCTCTAATCAGCTGCTTCAGTTCCTCACCAAAATCCTTTGTAGAATCAGGCCCTTTTTTCTTTAAGTAAAGCTCTTCGTCAGTGACTTTGCTTACTTTTCCATCTTCCTCTTCCATAACTAATTCGTAACCGGTCACAGGTTTGAACTTGTCTTGTTTGGTGGGTACAATGCTGCCTCCCATACGACCAACAAAGAAATCTAAGTCTGGATGTTTTTTAAGTATATACTTCATTTGTTCATTGTTGTGAGTTGGCATTCCTGTAATAGACCAACTGCCGAATAGATGGATGTGCTTCTGAAACCCTACAGCGGAGCATACATAGTGTGCCTAATTAATTCGGCCGGTTAAACCCACGCGGTAGAATTCACTTCAAAGTCTTAGGGCGAAAGGAAATACTAGTTTGGGTTGGGTTAGCTGTTGCGCAGGATTCCGGTGGTTTTTCCAGGTTTCATGTCCAGATTTAACAGCGACCGGCTTATAAAAATAGCAGAGCTGTCATCATATACTATTAACTGAGAACCTGTTTAGGAAGGAGGTAGCGGCGAGCAAAACGCAAAAACTCCCACAAAAGCGAGAAATTTGAGGTGCGACCCATCTCCTTTCTCTCCTTCATGGAAGTCCTGACCAAAGATATGATTATCCGCTGGATACTGCCTCATTTGCCCACCCGCACGGGTGGCCGGCGGCCGGCTGCTGACCCGGCCGAGGTCGTTGGAGCCATCTGCTACAAGCTCAAAACTGGCTGCCAGTGGCGGTGGCTGCCCGTCAGAAGCCTGTTCACGGGGCCGCCATTAAGCTGGCAGGGGGTGTACTACCACTTTAACGCCTGGGGCAAGCAAGGAGCCTGGAAAAATCTGTGGCTCACCAGCTTGCGCCTGCATCGACGCCGCCTCGACTTATCCAGCGTCCAACTCGATGGCAGCCATACGCTGGCCAAGAATGGCGGGGCCGCTATCGGCTACCAAGGCCGCAAGGCGGGCCGCACCACCAACGCCCTGTTCCTGGCCGACAACCAGGGCCTGCCGCTGGCTGTGGCCACGCCCCAGGCCGGTAACCAGCACGATACGTTCGAGTTGGAACGGGTGTTTGCCGAGTTGTGCGACTTACTCGAAGCCGCCGAGCTGCGCTTGGAAGGCTTGTTTTTGAATGCCGACAAAGCCTTTGATGTCAGTAGCTTGCGCCAAGCCTGTGCGCGGCGCGGCATCGAAGCCAACATCCCACGCAACCGGCGCTCAGCCGACTGGCAGACCGATGACGACACCCCCCTGGACCCGGAACTCTACCGCCGCCGCCTGGTCATTGAACGCCTCAACGCCTGGCTCGACGGCTTTAAGGCCCTGCTTGTGCGCTACGAAACCAGCTTGCAAAACTGGCTGGCTCTGCACTGGCTAGCCTTTACCGTACTACTACTGCGCAAAATTGCCCCGCCTACTTCCTAAACAGCTTCTGAATCAGCAGGCTTATAATCCTAATTTTTGAGCCGCGTTATGCTGGCGTATATTATCCAAGCGGGTATAGCGGCGAATCATCTCACTCGTCTTGTGCTTGGTCTGGTTCATCACTTCAGAGTCATCGGCCCCAGCCAATTTAGCCACGGTGACAAAGGATGCCCGCAGGGAGTGCGCTGAGTATTTGGAACCCAAATAGCGCTGAACAATCAAATTGAGGTGCTTATCCGTCAGCCGGCGCTCAGTGAGTCGTTCACCTTTGCGAAAGGACACAAATATCGGCCCTGTAGTACGGTCCAGCCTTTTAATCCAGGCCTCCAGAGTGCGGATGGGACATAATTTAAAATCCGGCGAATAGAAAATGGCCTTTTCCTCGGCCGCGCTGTACTGGTTAGTCTTGCTCTTGGCCAAGTTCACAATCAGGCCTTCCTCAGAAAACGACAAGTCCTCAATATTCAGCGCCGCCAGTTCCGAGCGACGAAAGGCCCCCGTAAACCCCAGCAATAAAATCACGCGGTCCCGCAGACCCGCTAGTGTTTTGCCATCGATGCTTTTTACCGTGCGCTTGAAATTGGCCAGTGTAAAGGCCGGGGCCTGTTTTTGCCGCACGCCCTTGACCCGGGCGATGCCCTCCATCAGCACCTTGAACTTCTTATCGTCCGTGGGCGAATCAATCCCCCGCAATGCATGGGCCTTCGCAACGGCCGCGCAGTGGCGCTGAATGGTGGACACCTTTTTACCCATCTCAGCCAAATGCGTCACGAATCCCGCGAGCGTATCTACCGAGCACGGCAACGGCTCCAGTCCGTGTTCGGCGCACCACAACCCGAAGCGTTTCAAATCCCCGGCGTAGGCTTTGGCCGTGTTGGCCGCGCCGCTCAGCCCGGCCTCGACGTAGCGGTTGGTGTGCTCGGCCAGGTGCGCGAGCGCCGACGAGGAGCTGACCGGAATCGAGAGGGCCGAACTGTTTTCCATGTAGCCTATATAATACGGAGTGATACGCGACTTTTTGGAGGCAAATGCGAAGGTAGGGATAAGGTCCGATAAGCGAAGGTTATCGGACCTTATTACACCAGCCGAAGTAGCGCCCTGTTTTCCCTGTCCGAAGCCCGGTTGCTATAATTGCTGAAGCGATGCTTTTGTAAAAGGCACCTTCCTGGCCTTTGCTGGAGTTGTCAGGCGCCAGCTTAGACTGGTCTTCTTAGCAAAGGGAAACTGACAAAGGGGCTAGCCCAGGTACGATTTCAGCGACTGCGAGCGCGAGGTGTGCTTGAGGCGGCGAATGGCCTTCTCCCTTATCTGCCGGACCCGCTCGCGGGTTAAGCTAAATTGCGCGCCGACTTCCTCCAGCGTTTGCGCGGCGTGGCCATTGAGCCCGAAATGGAGCGTAATGACGTCGGCCTCTCGTCGGGTTAGGGTCGAGAGTGCGCGTTGCACCTCCCGGCGCAGGGAGTCATGCAGCAAGCCGGCATCCGGCGTGTCCGCCGCCTCATCCACCAGCACATCGAGTAAGCCGTTTTGCTCGCCCTGCACGAAGGGCGCATCCATCGAGACGTGGCGGCCCGCTATTTTGAGCGTGTCCACTACTTCGGAGGTCGTCAACTCCAGCAGCTCCGCAATCTCGTCGGGCGAGGGTTCCCGCTCAAACTTCTGCTCCAGCTCGGCAAACGAGCGGCTGATTTTATTCAGCGAGCCCACCCGGTTCAAAGGCAGGCGCACGATGCGGCTCTGCTCGGCCAGGGCTTGCAGGATGCTCTGACGAATCCACCACACGGCGTAGGAGATGAACTTGAACCCTTTCGTTTCATCGAAGCGCTTGGCCGCCTTAATCAACCCCAGGTTGCCCTCGTTGATGAGGTCGCCCAGGGTCAGGCCCTGGTTCTGGTACTGCTTGGACACCGATACCACAAAGCGCAGGTTGGCTTTGGTCAGCTTTTCGAGGGCCATCTGGTCGCCCTCGCGGATGCGCTGGGCCAGGTCCACCTCCTCCTCGATTGTCACCAGGCTCACTTTGCCAATCTCCTGCAGGTACTTGTCCAGCGACTGGCTTTCGCGGTTGGTAATCTGCTTGCTGATTTTTAACTGTCTCATGCGGGAACGGCGCGGCGTAGAAAGGGCGATAGCAAGCTATAACTCCCGGGGCGGCGGCTTAGTTTGATGGCCCCAGCGGCGATGCCCCGCCGGAAGGCTCACGGCTGTGGCAAAAGACCGGCCACCGTCTAGTGAGGTAGTTTAGTATGAATGAATATCTTGAGGCATTAGATGCGCCAAGGCGGTATGCCATCTAATGCTACTCACGTAACGTTTATTGAATGTGCGTTTAATTAACATTATAAGCTCCTCTTTTACATATTTTAAACGTTATTTCACAGTATCCTATGTTCACGCACCGGCGGTAACTTGGATGGACACGAAGGAAAAGGGTGGAACAAGATTCTTTGCAGTAGAGGGCGCCCGAGCCCGTTTTACATGACAATCACCACTCTTTTCTAGGGCTACTTTGGACAGTTCCAGTAGGCCAGTAGAGCCTGTATTAGGATAGAAAAAGCTTCCCTAGACTCCTTTTTGTAGGTGCTTCCTTTCACCCCCTTTTCTCCCCGTCCATGTATGCTGCTCCTCTCCCAGTTGTAGGTCTTGACGTGAGCAAGGCCACCTTAGCCGTCTGCTATCAGCGCGGCGCCCACCTGCACCAGCTCGAAGTCAGCAATGATAAGCCTGGCTTCACACACCTACTGCAAGTCTGTGGTACTCAGTGTCTATTCGTTATGGAAGCCACCGGTACCTATTACCTGGCGCTGGCTTACCACCTGCACGAACAAGGTGGACAAGTGGCTGTCATAAATCCGCTGGTTATCAAGCGCTTTATCCAGATGCATCTGGGTAAGGGCAAGACTGACCGCAAAGATGCCCAGTGGCTACTGCGCTACGGCCAGCAGCAATCGGTCAAGGCTTGGCAGCCAGACGAAGTAGTCCTGGTCGAGTGTCGCCAACTAGAGTAGGCAACCGAACAGTTAATAAAGCAGAAAACAATGGTAGCCAATTCGTTAGAAGCCTTACAGCAACAACCTATTGTCAGCCCGATTGCCCAGAACCGGCTTCAGCAAACATGGCAACTGCTCGACGACCAGATTCGAGCGCTCGAAGCCGAATTACTGACCTTGCTTGAGCAGCGTTTTGCGCAGGAAATGAAGCTTTTACAATCCATTCCCGGCATTGGCCGCAAGACGGCGGGGATGTTGCTTTTGTTTGCGGGTGGGTTTACCCGCCTCGATAACTATCGCTAACTCATTGCCAAAGCGGGCCTCTCCCCACGCGAGCACACCTCGGGAACCAGCGTGCGCGGCAAAGCGCGCATTACCAAGATGGGTGGGGCCTTATTACGCGGTAAATTATTCGTGTGCAGCTTCTCGGCCAAGAAGTCGAACGCCGCCTGCAAAGCCCTGTATGAGCGCCTCGTGGCCAAAGGTAAAAACGGCAAAGTGGCCCTGATTGCCGTCTGCAACAAGCTCCTTAAACAAGCCTTTGCTATCATCAAATCAGGCGTGCCCTACCAAGCTGATTTTGCTAAATCCCCTGCTTAAAGCTCGGCCGTTTAACACAGTTCATGAACTATGTTAAAAAGCAAGGAAGTGGGCGTAAAACAGGCTGATAGTTGGGATCAAAATCCTGGTCGAACTTGACGACGGCAAATGCCTGGCGAAGCAGCTTGTTGACGACGGCTATCAGGGCCACCTTGGGCGCTTTGCCCGCCGCTTTCAAGCGCTGATATAATTCCTGGCAGGGCTTATTGTAGCGAATGGCGGACCAGGAAGCCATGTAGAGCATACCGCGCAAGTGCGGGTCGCCGGTCTTACAGATACCCTTGGTTACCTGCGACTTGCCCGACTGATAAATGACCGGTACCACACCGATATACTTGGCTAATGCTTTCGCGGAGTGAAACTGCGCAAAACCGCTGGTCACCTCAATCAGGGCCGTGGCAATCGTGGTAGAGATGCCTTGAATCGAAGTCAGCCGCCGCAACTGGTCGGGAAAATGCTGCTTGGTTAACTGCTCTAACTCGGACGTGACCTCGGTAATGGCGGTCTGAAAGTGGCTGAGCACCTGTTGCAAGCTGCTCCCTACTTGCGCGTCTTGCACCGGCAAGGGCGAAAAAGCGTGCTGGAGATTGGCTAACGAACGCTGCTGTTTTTTATAGTGGCGCAGTAGCGTCCGCTTTTGCTTGAGCCGCAGCAAGACGTCGCTCTCCATCGTGTAATGCGGGGGCTGGACCAGCTGCCCATACCGGGCCAAGAGCACGGCATCGCTTTCATCCGTTTTGGTCACCGCCAGCTGCAACTGGGCAAAATGATGACTTTGCTTCGGATTGATGACCGAAACGACCACCTGCGCCTGGCAAAGCAAATAGGTCAGCAGGACGGAATACGAGCCGGTGGCTTCCAGCACCACCTGCGCCTGGTCAGGCAACTCCTTGATTAGCTTACGAATCGCGTCCGGCGCATTCGCAATGCTGCGCACTTTCCAACTCGTCGCGGTCTGCGGCAAGGCTACGGCTAGCGTGTCCTTGGCTACATCGATTCCAATATACATCTTCATGATAGACAGGGGAAAAGAGATGGGGGAAAAAAGTCAAACGCTGCCAGTTTTAGGGCCTAACATACTACACGCGGGGTTGGCCAGTTGAACTATCCAGGCTGTCAAAACTGACCAGGGTGGGTCGAGACATGAACTACGGGGTTAGCCCCATGTAAAGAGCGGACTTGTTCACCCTGGCTGCGCTTGTTGGTACTCAAGGTACTCGTAACCAGACTTATTTGCTTCGCGCCTCAAACGTAGTATGTAAAAAGGCGACCACTGTTTAAATCACCGTTTTCCTGAACGCATGTCCTGCTAGGCTGGCCAACCAGGTAGACACGGCCACACGAACCTGGGTGCTGGCCTATTTTTCTTCTATATCTTAGCCCGCTGGAAGAACTCACCTTTCTGCTTTTGCCGCCCCGCCCTATGCTCCTGCTCCAGTTCTACGCCCATCTGTTGTTCCGGGCGGCCGCGCTGCTCACGACGGGGCTCGCCCTGGTCTGCCTCGCGGTCATCGTGGTGGTGGGTGGGGCCCTGCCGGGCGTGGAACTGGACAAGCTGGTGACCCGCGCGGCTACGGCGTTGCACCGCGACGCCTGCCGGCTGCTGGCTTCGGCCCGGACCCGCAAAGCCCCTGAGCCCACCGTTTCTGGGTCCGGCGACGCCGGGTAAGACCCGGGGTTTGCCTCCCTCGAAAAGCCGCTGCACCTGCTGGGTCGTAGCGGCTTTTTGGTGGGTATTTATTTTCACATAACCCCCAAAAGGAGGCACTGGGGGCCCTTTATTGCCAGGAAAGAGCTGTCATTGCCTCTAGCAGGGGTTCTTCTTGCAAAAGGGCAATTTTACACGCTAAGCTTCCTTATCAGAAAGGGTAGCCCAAAAACAGGCTAGAAAAGGGCGATTCCAAACAATCCAGCGGGTATGCCAATCTCATCAAAAAGGATTTCCTTTCTGATAATACAAAGGAGGGTTGCTGACAATACTCACTGAATCAAGTCATTAATTTCTTATCGTGTAAATCCGCCCTTTTGCAACAAGAACCCCAGCTACAACAAGGTGGGCACCGGCCAGTGGCGCTACAGCCAGCGCGGCGAGTCGCGTGCTACCATTACACCCAGCAGTGGAGCCTTCACAGGTGCTGCCTGGCCGAGAGGCTGAGCACGCTCTGGACTAGCCCGCAGATGTGATACCAGCCGGTACTAGGTGCCGAGTGAGTGCCGGTGACGCTAAACAGCGGCAGCTCCCCCGTGCGCCGCATAGGTGTGGGCCGGATTGAGATGTCGATAGCGATGACGGTTGCGCGCTTGGCCTACGCGCAGGGCCAATGAGCACCACCGCCAACGAAATCTGGCTGGCCGGCGAGCGCCTCGACCTCGACAGCGAGACGCAGCTGCTGCCCACGTTACAAGCTAACGACCGCACCAAGCTCGAGTCGATACAATCCGATTACTCGCCCGAGTTCTCGGTACCTGGCAACGCGTATAACCACCGCCTGCTGCGCCACGCCGCCAGTAGCCAACCCACCCAGGGCGCGGCGTACCGGCACGTGCCGTGCGTGCTCACCTCGGGCGGGGTAGAGACACTACCTCTGGCGCTTATTAGCTATGTTTTTTCCGACCTGGCAAATGTTTTTTAGCTTCCCGATTCCCATGCTTTTCCCCACTGCGCATATATGTATGTTGATTGGCAGTTGATTGCTGTGGTACACCTTGAGGTACGGTACTCACATTTGTGCTTGTATTAGGCGCCGTTTGCTGTGGTGCCTGCTGAGCTGCTTGCGCGTGCGTCTGCTGTAGACAGAGAAAGAGGAACGGGAAAGCAATTGTCTTTTTCATGGCAGATGAATTGATATTTGACTTATTAGGAAAGACGTATCACATTAAAGATTTCGTTGCATTTTTTTTTGTTGCCTTGGTGTATCCAGTTGCTGATTTTTTAATTGTTGCTCACTTATCGGGTATTGCTGGTTCTGTTGTTTTGGCTCAGTAGAGCCAGCAAACCATACTCTAGAGCTAAAGGGGTCAAAAACTATTTGTTTATAGCCAATTAAAAACGAAGCTCCGATTTGAGCTGCTGCATTAGGCCATGTACCAATACCCGAACATCCCTGCGAGGTAGTGCCATCCTTCACAAAAATAAATGCATTGTGTTCTACTGATGCGGGTTTGCCATCAACGCCTATTACTTCAAAATCATAACCAGGCCCGAGGCGGTACGCAGTACCCTTATCACTACTACCATTACACATAGTCAAATTTATATTTTTTACTTCTATTAGAGGAATACCGGCTGACTTAATTGCGTTAAAAAATGCAAGGTTCACGTTAACGGTATGCGGATAAACGCTATCGTCATAAGCTGGGTCAAGTTGCGCGATAGCTGTAATACCACCTATTTTGACAGGGACTGTTGGCACGTTGATAGTTGTAGCAGGATCCTTAAGTCGGCTAAAGTTATCCGCATAATAACCGTCTGTTGATACAGGTTTAAAACCAGCTTTCATCAAGGCTTCGTCAGTGCAAAATGCTTCTTTTTTTGACTTATATAAGAATTTATTTACGTAGTCTAACGTAAAGACAAACTCCATAAAGAAATCCGTGCCTAGTATTCCAGCTTGTTGTAAGTCGGTGTTATTAACTGTCGTTTTTCTGGCAATAAGCTTGACTGCACCAGTACGACCAAAGAAATCAAATCTATCAAAATAATATGAAAATTCATATGATATAGAATTTCCATTATTTGGCACTGGTTTTATTCCCTGCTTAAACCCTGCTGGGTCTATAGATGTCACATTACTAGCAAAGTCTACTACAAATTCGCCTTCAGCATCACCCAGCTTTACAAGTATGTAAGGCATATTCCGATCAATCTTTATAGCGCGTTTCTCTCCAAAACAATCATTAAGACTATTAGAAGTTGCCGGCGCTTGTGCATTGACAACTAAAGCAGCGGCTGAAAATGCTACCAGAATGGAGGAAGAAATAAGGCGGTTCATATTGCGAAAAGATATTTTCTCAAACGTACTACCTGATCACAGCTTAGAATTCGGTGCTAGCACTGAATCTCAGGCAGGCTAAGTCAGAGGCTATTTTGTGCCTGTTTGGGCGCTGTGCCACAAAAGACCCACTCATCCTAGGAGTACCTAAAAGTAGTCGATAGCTTTGAAATAACGAACTTATTTCTAGCAACATGACCGACCAGCAGAGCCCTGCTATTACCCTACCCATTTCTTGGGCTGAGCTTACTCTAGGTGTATAGTCCCAGGGTGAGGTGGGTGGGGTCACGGATAAAAGTAGTCGGGTTTAAGTGCCATTGTTGGCAAATAAATTCGTGCGGGGTTTTGCCCCGTAACCGTTTAAGGCGTTTACCGTGGTTATAAGCCAATAAAAAGGCTTGCAGGTGCTCATTGAGTTGGGCCGTGGTCTGGTAGTGATACTGGCGCACCGTGGCCTCTTTCAGGGTGCGGTTAAAGCGCTCGACCTGCCCATTAGTCCAAGGATGAGCGGGCTTGGTAAAACGGTGCTCGATGCCGTGCTCGTCGCAGACGCGGTCAAAAATGTGCCGCCAAGCGTACACCTGGTGGGGCATGTTGCCGAATTGAGTGCCATTGTCAGTCAGTACTTTATGCACTTTGTAGGGGATGGCGGCCAGTACCCGGCGCAAAAAGTCGGCGGCCAGCAGTTTCGTGGCGCGGGGGTGGAGTTCGGCGAAGGCCAGCTTGCTGGTGCGGTCAATGGCGACGAAGAGGTAGACGCGGCCTTCTTCGGTATGCACTTCGGCAAAGTCCACGTGCAGGTAGCCAATCGGGTAGTCCTTAAATTTCTTTTTCTTCTCGGCTGGGGCCGGGGCCGGTAGGCGACTAATGCCGTGGCGTTGGAAGAGGCGGTGCAGGGCCGAACGCGAGAGCTGCGGGATGGTCCCAAATGCTTAGGCGCATTTCCTGCAAAGCGTAGAGGCAGTCATCGAGTGGTAGTTGGGTCTGCTGGCGAAAAGCGACCGCGCCGGCTTCCTGCTCGGCCGTAAGGACGGTGGAAACCGGCTTTGGCCCCATCGGCGCGTCGGTGCTCGTGCGCCGGTTACGCCACTTGGTCACCGTCTTCACATTGACCCCATAACGCTTCGCTAAGCTTTGTGCGCTTTCCTGACTTTGCTGGATGCTGCGTCGTACTGCCGGCGTTGTGCGGGCGCTGCCGTGAGGTAATTGTCCCATAAGTGCTGGCGAAGTTCGGTCGTAAAAAGCCCTCCATCACATCCTGGGACTATACACCTAGCCCAATACCTAGCCCTGGCAACACCCGGCGCCCTCTCGCTTGCGGTTGTCCTGCCTGACCTTGCGCCCGAAAAGCTGGCTCAGCTCGGCGAAGCCGACCAGCAGCTACTCGCCGGACGCGTGCTCGCTGAACTTGACGAGTAGGTGCAGGCCGACCTGTTACCCACGCCCGACCTGCTAGAAATTGGGCTAAGTGCTTATGGCCTCTACATGCAGGCGCAGCAGTACCTCGCCACAATTCCTGATGCCCACCCGCTAGCGCACGGTGCCTATCTCTACGCGCTCTATCGCGAGCCGACAGGGTGCAGTGAGGTGGTCCGATTATGCTGGACAGTTTAGGGCATTAAGTTGAAGAAGCTGTTGATGAGTATGATAGGGTGTCTGGTAGTTGATGCTGGAATGCAGGCGCTCGTGATTGTAGTAGTCAAAATATTCGGCGACGCTGGCCTGTGCGTCCGCTAGGTCAGCAAAAACGGGCCGCTCGCGGACTTCCAGGACCTCCGTTTTAAGGCGGGACCACAGACTTTCGGCCTGCGCGTTATCATAGCAGTCGCCACGTCGGCTCTGCGAGCGCACCGCCTGGTGGTCGTGCAGCAATTGCCGATAGGCGTTGCCGCAGTACTGCCCACCGCGGTCCGAGTGAGCCAGGAGGCCCGGCATGGGCGACTGCGCCCAAAAGGCCCTTTGTAAGGCGCTGGTCACCAGCTCTTCGGGCATCGTCGCCCCAACCTGCCAGCCCACTACCAGCTTACTGGCCATATCCTGAAAAGCGCACAGATAGGCCCAGTCGCCGTTGGCCAAGGGTAGGTAGGTGATGTCACTGACCCAGACGCGGTTGGCCTGCGTGGGCTTGGGCTGGTCCAACAGCCGGTTCGGGGCGCACCGCAGCCCGTGCGTCGAGTCGGTGGTGCGCGGCGTAAACGCTTTCGGCTGGAGCGCATGCAGGCCCCGGCGGCGCATGGCCGCCCGCAGGCGCTGACGACCCACCCGGTGCCCCTTTTTTCGTAGCGCTACTTGGAGGCGGCGCGTGCCATAACAGCGCTTATGGACCCCGAAGACCTTGAGCAGCGCCGTTTCCCAAGCTGGTTCTGGCCGATTTACTGCTTGCTGTTGAACCCGTTGCCAGGCGTAGTAGCCGCTGGCCGGTACCTCCACCAGCTGGCAGAGTAGCCGCACGGGGTACTGGTTCCGCTGCGCCTCGATAAAACGGTAGCGGCTCATTGGTCCGGTGTCTGTGAGAAGATGGCGATGGCTTTTTTTAAAATTTCCAACTCCTGCGCCTGCCGCCGATTGGCGGCCCGCAGCTGGCGCAGCTCGGCGGCGGTGGCTGGGTCCAGTTCCGTCCCACGAGCGGCGGCCAGTGGTGTGAGCACTTCCTTTTGCCACTTATAAATGCGTTTGGTGTCGATATTCAGGGCGCGTGCTGCGGCCTGGGTTGAGCGACTTTCACTGGCCAAGCGCAGGGCTTCGGCCCGGAAGGCGGCATCATAACGCCGGCGTTTGCTAGGTTGGGGGCTGTCTTTCATGACGTTCGAAAGATAAGACCCTATTCTGTCCACATTTACCCGACCACCTCACAGAACCGAATCGGGTCAATTAGAGGTTGCCCACGCTGCCGTATTGGCTCGCCCAGTGGCAGAGGTGTGTGCGGATTGATACTATTTCCTAGAAAGCTTTCGCCGTGTGAATGCTGGCGGACCTTTCACTGGGGTAAGGTCACTTCAAGGCCGAAGCGCTGCGCTTGGCCGGCGAGAGCCGCAGCACGCAGGCCGCCGCGCGGCAGTTGGGCATCAGCCCCAAGCTGCTCTACCGCTGGCAGCAAGCGCAGCTCGTGGCTGAAGTGGGCAGTGAGGAAGTGGCCCGTGACCCGGAGGTCCGGGCCCTGCGCGCCCGGCTGAAGCGCGCCGAGCAGGAGCTCGATATTTTAAAAAAAGCCTTGGTCATCTTCGGCCAACCGACCCGGTGAGCACCTACCAGCACATCGCCCAGCGCGCCGCCCACGTGCCCGTGCGCCAGCTCTGCCAGGTGCTGCGCGTGGCCCCGGCCGCGTACTAAGTCTGGCAGCGCCGCCCCCAGCTGCCGGCCGCCGAACCAGCCTGGCAAGTGGCCGTGCGCGAAGCGTTTGCCTACCACAGCCAGCGCTACGGCACTCGTCGGTTACGGGCGGAAGTGCAGGCCCAAGGCCACGCCGTGGGCCGCTGGCGCATCCGCCGCGTGCTCAAAGCCCACGGCCTGCGGGCGCAGCAGCCGCGCTCGTTTGTACCGCGCACCACCGATTCGGACCCGGCCGTGCGCGCCACGCCTAACCGCTTGCTGGGCCAGCCTGCCCCCACCACCCCCAACCGGGTGTGGGTGGGCGACATCACCTACCTGCCCCGCCAGGGCGGCGGCTGGCTCTACCTGGCCGTCTGGCTCGACCGCTGCTCGCGAAAAATTGTGGGCTGGGACATGCGCTCTCGCCATGCCCGAGGGCCTGGTCAGCGAGGCCTTGCGTCGCGCCCTGGCCGTGCGCCGGCCCCCGGCCGGGCTCGTCGTGCACTCCGACCAAGGCAGCCAGTACACGGCCACCCGCTTTAAAGCCTTGGTTGCCCAACACGGCGCCGTGCAAAGCATGAGCCGGCGGGGTAACTGCTACGATAACGCCCATGCCGAATCCTTCTGGAGCCGTTTCAAGGCCGAACCACTCGACGGCGGCTACTTCCCCGGCCTGGCCGAAGCCAAGCTCGAAATCAGTCACCACATCGCCTACTACAACGCCGAACGCCGGCATTCCGCCCTCGGCTACTGCTCACCCAACCACTTCGAAACCCAACTTAAAACCACGTCCCAGTTCTGTCTGGCCTAGCTAGACCACCTCACTGGACGGGGTAGAGCTGTGGCACATATAGAACTAAAAGGGTCCCGCGCCATTTCGGCCGGGGCTTTTTTGTTTCGTTAATTCTAGCTTCAGTAGCTCAGTGCCGCTGGAAGATTATGAGCAGGGGTTGCGACTGCCAGGGGAATGAAAAAGCTTCGACATTTGGCCTGCACCACGACGGACGCTAGGGGCAGGGCCATGTCCACGGCAGCTTTGAGTTCGTCCTTGAGCAGCTTGCGGGCCGTTTCCAGGGCGGCCGCGGCGGCCTCGTGGGCGCGGGTTAATGCTGGCGTGGGGCGTGCCGCGCTGGGCGCGTACCTGGTGCAGTTCGTCGTCCCAGTGCTCGGGCCTCACCACGACCCCGGTGCCTAGGCGCAGGCAGTGGCCCTCCCACCAGGTGGTAAGCTAGATTTGGGCGGTGCTGTCGCTGGCCAGGCGGTTGAGGCGCAGCTGGTAGGTTAATTCTATCGGTGGGTAAATTAAAGCCCAGCGCATAAGAGAGTGTCTTCACGCGCTGGGCTTAAAACTAGGTAGGCTAGGCTTACGCCGTGCAATCGTCAGCAGGAGGAGTAGCTAGGGCTAGTTGTAGCTGCTGGGTAACGCCAAACTTTGTAACGCCGCGCTGGTGACACCGGTGGTTGGCGGGCATCATTTCCGCTACGGGCGGGATTTCACCGCGTAGTAAGTGCCGTAACACGTTGCCATGCAGCTCAGTGAAGCGTGGTGGTACGGCTTCGCCAATCATCTGCCGGATTTTACCCAGTGCTCCCTTAGCCAGTACTTCGCCCCACTTAAAATCGTCAGGAAAGGTCTGAAGCCGGGCGCACTCGCGCACGCTGAGCAGGCGGTGCTCTGTGGGATGAATGTTGATGTCGCTGCCCAGGTGGCCGCTGGCCGTTGTGACCGTGGAGGCGACGGCGTGTTCACTCATGCGGCGGTAGCTAGAGCTGCGAAAGCCGTTGATGAGCCGCACCGTGCCATCCTTCTCGCGCACGATGGGCCGTAATAGCGGTTGGCCGCACTGCGGGCACGCGTGGTCGTTAGGACCAATAACTTGCTGGGAGTTGTCGCAGTTACTTTCACACTGCGTGTTGTCCCAGGCGCTGCCACCGTTCGGAGCTGTGGCAGCCGTCATAAGGTAGCGGCGGTCGTCTTCGGCCCAGCGGCCTACGGAGTGCAGCCGGTCTCCAGGCGTGGTGGCGGTGTGGTCCCAGCGCGGGTCGAGCGGGGGCAGGGGGTGCTCCTGGAAGTGCTGCCCGAAGCTGACGCGGTTGCCGGCGTGCGTGAGAGCCGGAAAAGGCGTAAGGCCCTGCGCAATGAGGGCATCCAGTGCCGGCTCGCCGCGCCGGATGAGCGTAATGAAGCAGCGCTTACGCGTTTGAGGCACGCCGTAGTCGGCCAAGTCTACGATGACGGGAAAGAAGTAGTACTCCGCTCCAATGCGCTCCAGCAGCAGGCGCGGGGCTGAAATGCCCCGGCCCGTTTCGGGGTGCGGCACGAGCTTGGTGAGGAACTGCGGCACGTTTTCGAGCACCACCATGCGGGGGCGCAGGCACTGAATGACGTCGGCTACTACTTCCACCAGCAGGTTGCGCTGGTCGCGGGCCCCATGCTCGGGGTTGTCGCCCCGGCCCATGCCCGAGCGGGCCGAACTCATGCCCTGGCAGGGGGGACAGGCGCAGAGCAAATCGGGCCGCTCGGTGCGGGTCCGCCGGAAAAACCAATCCATTACGACGTCGCGCCAGGTTTTGCGCAGGTCGCCGGCGATGCCAATGGCACGGGGGTGGTTCAACTTACACACTTCCAAACGTTGGCGCTCCAACTCGGCCATGATTTTGAAGCCAAAGCCGGCTCGGCGGTAGCCAACATCACCGGCTCCACAGTTGGAAAAAAGGCTAACAGCTTGCATGGCGAACTAAAAACATTTCCAAAATTACGCTATGGGTTCGTCAGTGATAACATTAGGGGCACTTTCGTCAGTCTGGGGCCGAGGCATCAGTGCAGCAGTTACTTGTGCTATATCTAGCATTGGAACCTCAGGATGAATGCGTTGCGAAACGAATAGTTTTTGGCGTTGCGCCTCCTCAATAAAGTCGCGATGCACACGCTGGGTTCTCGTTAAGAAAGCGGACCAATTATGTTGGATGAGTCTTCCATTGGTAACTAACTCCTCGTAAGCTCTTTTGCTTACGCTAGTCAACTTAGTGCCATCGCACACGAGCGTAATCTGATAACTGTTTCCGTAGCCGCGTAAGAAACTTTGGTTGCCTGGGTCATTCATGAACTCGTCCATGTACTCGAAGTAATTGACTAACCTGGCCATATCAGTGTTATCAAATTCATGCCCAGGCTTTTTAATTTCGACTAGTTGGATGGAACGCTCCTCCTCGAGCAATACGAAATCAGGGCGTTTTCTCTTTCGCCCATCGTTGTCGAGTCTAGATAGGGATATTTCCTCACCAGTTTTGTGGAAATAAAATTCCTCAAAGCGCTTACGCACAGTAGCAAGCGATTTGTTTGAAGTAACGGGTGCCCATTGAGGGTCTACTAGCCAAGGAGCCTCTTCCAATAAGGCTTGCAATTGGTCTTCGTCAACGGTGTGGTCGTCTTTCAAATTATGAAGCTTGTCGATGATGTCGATTCGCTTCGATGCAATACTACCAAAAGAGGAAAGCTCTGCTATTTGCGCTATCTGCAAAATGCCGGAAACCATAGAGAACTGCGTGTCAACAGCGGCGGCGGCCTTACGTAGTTGGTCGTCCAGCGTGATGTGCGGAGCCAGCATTATTACCGTATTGATAGTTGCCTGAATGGAAATGGGATTGCGCACCTCGTCCTCGCGCATTCGTTGGGCAAACATGGTAGCAAGTTCCCGAGCCTGCTGACGGATTTGCCCTTGCTCAGGGCCAGGATAAGCGTGTTGGATTTGGTTGTTTACGTCCGACGTATCGTTAAAAACCATCAGCATTTTTTCACGCATCGGTTCCAAAGAGAGGCTACCAATACTAGACACGACGCGCTGGCCCCACTTTTCAAACTGTTGCCCAAGTTCTTCAGACCATAAAATGTCTTTGCGGTCTGTTTGGATAAGGTCCTCTTCCTCATCCAGCCAGTCAGCCTCTAGATAGCCTACCAAATAGGAGCGTACCTGAAATTCACCCGTAAAGCCCGACTTCTTGTTGAATAAATTTGTTTGAGCGGCAATTTTACCTCGGCAATAAATGCGCACGCCAGCCATTAGGTCGTCTCGGTACGACTGGTCAGAGTAGGCCATCCAGCCGGCGATGGGGTAAACCCGGCCACCGTACGTAAAGCCAGCTTCGATGCCTTGGTTTTCTTCGCCGTCGGGGTCGAGGGCGTACCGAAGTGCTAACTTACCCTCTTCGGCACTGGCTGTGCCAGTGGGAGCTTCGAAGCGTATTTTCGTGTGCTTCATGGTCTTGACGGCGAACTTGCCGACCTCATGGGCGGTCGTGTCGCCGGCTGCGTTATCGTACAGCTCAAGACGCCAGTTTGGGCTAGTAATGCCGAATCGTTGTGCGAGCTGACGCTGCATGCTTTTAATCTCGGGAACTTGCCGACGAGCAAAATCGGCCAACGTAATTCTGGTGCCCGTATGCTCAGCTAGCGTCCCATCTTCTTTTCCTAGGTCGGGGTAATAAGGGGCATCGGTGGGCGACATGATGTTGTTGATGTCCATGATGAAGTTCGATACTTGATAGTACTCCTTTCCATCATCACCCTTAATGGATTCACCGCCAGCCGTCCATACTTCTACTTTCTCGCAAATGCCGAAGGGGGCTAGTTTTCCTACACCCTTGCGACCCATGACATCACGGCCAAACACCCTTGATTTTGGACCTCTCTTTCTGTCATTTCTGCGCTCCCCACCAATCGTCAAGAAAAAGGCGTTCACCTCTTCCGTGCTCATGCCGTGGCCGTCATCCTCAATGATTATTTCCCACGGCGTGTCGCGCACGAGCTTGCCGTTTTCCTTCCGAGCTAGCCACTGGCCGCCAGGAACGTACACTTTGAAGCTGTTTAGGAAGTAGGCGGGGCAATTTTGCGCAGTAGTAGTACGGTAAAGGCTAGCCAGTGCAGAGCCAGCCAGTTTTGCAAGCTGGTTTCGTAGCGCACAAGCAGGGCCTTAAAGCCGTCGAGCCAGGCGTTGAGGCGTTCAATGACCAGGCGGCGGCGGTAGAGTTCCGGGTCCAGGGGGGTGTCGTCATCGGTCTGCCAGTCGGCTGAGCGCCGGTTGCGTGGGATGTTGGCTTCGATGCCGCGCCGCGCACAGGCTTGGCGCAAGCTACTGACATCAAAGGCTTTGTCGGCATTCAAAAACAAGCCTTCCAAGCGCAGCTCGGCGGCTTCGAGTAAGTCGCACAACTCGGCAAACACCCGTTCCAACTCGAACGTATCGTGCTGGTTACCGGCCTGGGGCGTGGCCACAGCCAGCGGCAGGCCCTGGTTGTCGGCCAGGAACAGGGCGTTGGTGGTGCGGCCCGCCTTGCGGCCTTGGTAGCCGATAGCGGCCCCGCCATTCTTGGCCAGCGTATGGCTGCCATCGAGTTGGACGCTGGATAAGTCGAGGCGGCGTCGATGCAGGCGCAAGCTGGTGAGCCACAGATTTTTCCAGGCTCCTTGCTTGCCCCAGGCGTTAAAGTGGTAGTACACCCCCTGCCAGCTTAATGGCGGCCCCGTGAACAGGCTTCTGACGGGCAGCCACCGCCACTGGCAGCCAGTTTTGAGCTTGTAGCAGATGGCTCCAACGACCTCGGCCGGGTCAGCAGCCGGCCGCCGGCCACCCGTGCGGGTGGGCAAATGAGGCAGTATCCAGCGGATAATCATATCTTTGGTCAGGACTTCCATGAAGGAGAGAAAGGAGATGGGTCGCACCTCAAATTTCTCGCTTTTGTGGGAGTTTTTGCGTTTTGCTCGCCGCTACCTCCTTCCTAAACAGGTTCTTTGACTAATTGTGCGTCGGCATCGTAACTATTCGCTACCAGCTCTGCCACTACGGCGGCGGCCCGGTCGTACATTTTAACGCCCAGTTTATCGACGGTCTGCCGAGAAATGGTCACTTTGTATTTAGTCGATGCTGGAGCGGCGGCTTCGCCAGCAGCAGCTACTGCGGGGTCAATAGATTCAGGGGTGGGAGTGGGGGACATAAGTCAAGTTTGTTTTGTATGTAGGTAGTGAGTTCGCCGTCAGTAAAAGCAAGCACAAAGTCTCCTAGCACTTCGCTCATCGTTAGCACGACGCCGCAAGACCAGCGGCGCATGGCCAGGGTGAAGAGCGAACACACCACGCCAGAGCTCGTGGTGCGCCAGTACCTGCACGCGGCGGGCTTCCGCTATCGGCTGCACGACAAAAGCCTGCCGGGCAAGCCCGACGTAGTGCTGCCCAAATACCGGGCGGTCGTCTTCGTGCAGGGATGCTTTTGGCATGGGCATGGGGCAGCGTGTTTGCGGGGTGGGAGGCCACCAAAGGCTAACGCGGACTTCTGGCAGGCCAAGTTCTCTTACAACCAAGAGCGTGACCAACGTACTCAAGCTGAACTGCGAGCGGCAGGGTGGAGGGTGGTACTTGTGTGGGAATGTGAGTTGAAAAAGAGTGAAAGAGGGGCTACACTGCACCGGATAACAAATGAGATTCTTGCAGCCGACGATGTATGGTTCGATTAAATGGGCGAATTCTCATCGACAAAAAACTCTCTCACCACAGCTAATCTCATATTCGGGCTCTGATACTGTGCGGTGCATTGACACGCAGTTGCCGAGTGGTCGCGATATTTTAGCTTTATGCTAGACGCGCCAACCTTTCCTTCCTTTGCAGCAGCCAGAAATGACGCTACGGCCATTTTAGAATAGTTAGTTTGCGCGCTTCCATAAGGGAAGCGCTGAGTATAATCGACGATTATTGTGCGTAGATAAGGCTTCAGACGAACGGTGCCCGCCACATTACGCAGCACGATGTGATGTCCTGGGTCCCGTGGGTCGTAACCTGCTTCTAGTTCCTCAATGGATGTAAACCAGCGCTCGTTTGATGGGGTGTCTACATCCCAGTGGATGGGATTGGTTTTGGTTACCCAAACGAATGGTAACCAGTCCTGCTCTAATAAGGACAAATCAAATTCGAGTAGCACAGGGCCGTAAATGTTGCGCTGGTTGAGTAGTTCGTGCATATCCGACGCATCAAAAAACAAATCGTACCATACACCCAGGGCACGGTCTTTTCTATCGGATTGCTGAGCTGTTTGGTCTAGTCCTGCCTCGTGAATGACGCCGCGTGCCAACAGGCGTCCACTCCTAAAAAAGGTGCACACGGTCCGGACGGTATTTGCGTGGCGCAGCCATTCAACCCCCTTCTCCCGGAAGACCCTTAGGGCTTCTGTTGATTTGAGTTCCATTGTGAATGAGCTGATTAGGCGGATTATAGGTGGCGTATATGGATTGTTGAGAGCTAGCCGATTGCCTTCTCCAACTCCTCCTTTAAGAAGCGATAAGTCATGCCTACTATAAGTGTATCATTCATGATGCCAGTAGGATAAAGTCCGATTGTCTTTAAAACAATGCGTGAGGTATCTGGCCCGTGTGCTGAGACCGTCGCAATGGCATCTATAGCAACGAGCGTAGAGGAGAATCCACTTGTAGGAGTGCCACCCACAGGTTGGGTAGGTATTTCAACGAAGCCTTTCATAGTACTTAATTAGGTCGGTTATAGCTGGCGCGCAGCAGGTTAATAGTTTCTTCCTTTGAGGCAATAATCGTATCCTTGGCCGCCAGTAGGTCATCCTTGGCAGCGAGCTGAAGCCGTAGCTGCTCTACCTCGTTCTTATAGGTGTCGCGCTCCTTTTCGCAATCGCCGATAGTGTAGTTAGCGTCGCCTTCCACGTTGCCGATGGCTTGGCCACCACCTTTGAACATGACATTGGTGTTCGTGATGTTGCGGGCCTCTGGATAGTTATTTAACAATGTATCCCAAGCCTCGGGTGTAGCCGACTGAGCACCGTGGCTCACTCGATTGATAAAATCAGCCTTCCTGCCGAGAGCAAGGCTAATTGCTCTATCTGAGGTTATTCCATTAGCCTTCATGACCTGCCTAGCTACAGACAGAAATTTCTCGTCAAGTTCAGTCTTGGGGCCGCGGACCCTTTCATCTTTCTGCTTAGGCATGTAAAACCATGGCGCTGATTATCTACTATTTGTAGACTATTTGAGTGCATGTATCTCATAATATGAGATACATGCACTCAAAATGTTTGTATGTTTGTCATGTCGTGACAACGCCCATGCAATAAAGCACGGATGATGGGAATCGTGTCAAACACGCCATGCACCTTCCGCTGACTACTGAAAAACAGAAGTACTTCCAGCTAATGGCGCTGGTGTGCGAGGACCTCGCCACCACGGCTATTGACAGGCTCGTGCGTAGTGGCCACGAGGCCTCGTCGGCGCAGCTCACGGCCGTGCGCCAAAGCCGCAAAATCGACTTGCCCTGGTTAATCGATTTGGTAGAGGCGGGCTTACCCGAGTTTAAGGTGCCCGCCGAGTTGCGGCCCGTCGCCACGCTTCAGTCCCTGTTTCAGTAATGGAAGTCCGCGCCCCCTACCATTCAACCGCGCCCAAGGGCCCGCGTAACTTGGCGGCTCCGCTGGCCGCGTGGCTGAGCAGTAGGGACGAGCGCTTTCAGTTTATAGCGGTTTTGTGGCTAACGTATCTCTTTATAGAGCGACTCACCTGGTGGTAATAAATAATTTAACTACAAAAAACAGGTACACGGTTCACGAAGCCGCTATAGCTATGAATGGGTGGCCGGCCCCAGCCCCGACGCCGCCTGCCGCCTGCAAGTTTGCCCAGGCAGCCAGGCGCAATTCGAGCCCTTGTTCACGGCTCAAAAGGTGCGCCGCCTCAAAGAGGTCCGCCTGCTACTGCTGATCAACGTTCGCTTTTACAACACCCGCCTGCTGGCCCAGCCCGCGCCAGCCGCGTCCCTAACCGACCTTTAACCTCGTTTTATTCCGTTCCATGTACGCTACCCTGCACCTGCCCAGCACCGCCCCGCGGCCCCTTACGGCCACCGAACTAGCAGCGCTTTCCCCGCACCAGACTCCCGGCCAGCACCTGGCGCTGGGTGTGTCGCCCGCCGACGCAGTCCTGGCTGAGCTGCTAGGAACGTCCATCCCCGGCGAGACGCTCGCTAGTGGCCCGGCCTACCTTATCATAGTTCCCGAAAACGCGGCCGAATACGGTTTCGCGCCCACGCCAAGCGCTACGGCCGACTTCGCTCGCCTAACCGGTATGGAGCCCGACGAGGACGAGCCCCTAGTAGGCCCGCTGCTCTTCATCGAAGCCTAGCCCTTCTAAGATAAAAACCGGCGCATACGCCGCCCGACGCCAATGCCCCAGCAACTGGCGAGCAACACTCCCATGCCCTTTTGTTTATACTTCTCTTTCATCTAGCAGCTTATTTTTCAAGCATCTTAACACCAATACGCCCGGCCCCGCACGCCTACCAAACATGGTGGAGTTGGCCCAGCTCACTGGCCTGCTACCAGCCGCCCTAGCCCTGCTGCTAGATGGCAGACTTGGCCAAGAGTCGCTGAACACCCATAGCAAAGAAGGCCTTGCCGCGACGAGTGCGGTAGCCGCCATCATTTAACTGTTGGGCTATTTCCTGTAGCGTATGTCCCTGCGCGTGGAGCAGCTGGCCCAGCTTTGAGGCTTGGCGGTTCTGCTGGTTGTCACGGGCGTTGGCTTTGCGCACCTCCAAGCCCTTTGCGGTGGCGGCCGCATCCAGGTTAGCAGGTGTGCCCAGTTGCGTGCCCCTCGCCTTCTTCGCGGCCAGTGCCTCTTTGGTGCGCTTCGAGATGGTTTCGCGCTCATGCTGGGCGATAACCGCAAACAACCCCACCGTTAAGGTATTGGCATCGGGCATGTCGCAGCAGACGAACTGCACCCCCGAGTCACGCAGAGCGAAGATGAAGCCCGCGTTGCGGCTCAGGCGGTCGAGCTTGGCTATGAGCAGCACGGCGCTGGCGTCCCGGGCGGCGCCGATGGCAGCGACCAACTGCGGCCGATGGTTTTTTTTTGCCACTCTCGACCTCCACGAACTCAGCCAGTAGTTGACCTGGCTTGCCAGCGAAGGCCAGCACCGCTGCCCGCTGGGCTTTTAGGCCAAGACCGGAGGCGCCTTGCTTTTGAGTAGGGACGCGGTAGTAAGGAACGTAGCGGGTGAGTGACACAGTAACAGGGAAACAACAGGGAATAAACTGGATTTTGCGGCCTATTTCCGATAAAAAGAAAGGCAGCAGCGTGCCACTAACGCCAAGAATAAACTGAGTTTTTGTGACAGATTTTCGACAAAAGGAAGTCGGCCCAGATTTGGGCCGACCATCATCAGATAAAACTTGGGGCATGCGCCAAAATGAAAGAAAAGGGCAAGTGCCGGGCAAGTGCTTGGTTGACGCAGTTCAAAAGTTGCTGCTCCGTCAGCAACGGGCGCCCCTCTAGCAAATAGTTGTAGTAGTCCGTCTTGACTACGGAGTTCTGCCAGGGGCTCCCTTCAGCAGCAACCCTAGCCACCTCGAAAGCCAGCCGGCCCGCTTCAGGAGTCGGCTGTATTTTCTGAAAGGCTAGTAGCCACTCTTCATTAGACCAGGGGTAGCTCATAATAGCAGGCGTAAAGCAGGCGTGAGGTTGCAATTATACTCCATAACATTTTCTAAACGGACGTTTAACATATGTTAAGTAACTGTTTGTCAATATTATATAACTTACTTTCTAAAGTGGTTTTAGCGCTATTAGCACTACCTGCGCACCATGGCGTAGAAAAAGTAGTTAGCTCCATCTCCTAAGTGTTTGAGGCTGGGATATTTGCTCCTTACACTTCCTACTAGTTGTTGAGGGGGCCGGCTTGCCGGTGAGCCGTTTACTGCCTAGCTTTCGGTATTTCCACGCTGCCCCACCTGATGCTTCAGCCTCGCTCACGGCGTTCTCAGCAGCGTCGGCGCCGGCGGCGTGTTGTGCTAGCGGTATTGCTCGGCGTGGCGTTGGCGGGTGGGGCGTACCTGCTACACTAAGGAGTTGCCCAGTTTTTGGGGGGGAGTGCGGCTGAAATCCGCTTTTTCACCTTAGTACCGATAATTAAGCTCTTTCTTATCGATACTAAGTTTCAGGGGAGGTCGCGCAACCCCGGAGGATAATGACCGCCGGAGCTGGCTGCTACTCTATATTATATAGACGCCTGGGTGAGGCATGGGGAATGACTGGGCTCTACGCTAGGTAAATAGCACTTTTTCAGTAAAAATAGCACTTTGTCAAGTAAACTGTACTAATTAAGTATAATTTGCCTTTTCTGCTGATTACCCCCGATAACATTTACTTATCGAGGGTAATTTATGCCTACTTTTGCGTCCTCTTTTTTGATGGCCTCTAATTCAGGGGAGCGTTGTGTAGTGCCCGACCTGCCATGGAAAAACTCCCGCTTCCGACCGAACCTCGTGCTGTCGGCACCGCCCGACACATTGACGACTACGCTGAGTCGGCCGCGCGTTATGTACAGACCGGGCAGCAAGGCGCCGCCAATACCCAGCGCGCTTATGCTGGCGATTGGAAGCGCTTCACTGCGTGGTGCCACGAGCACGGCCGCCCATCCTTACCCGCCGATGTGCCGACCGCCGCGGCCTTTGTCACGTCGCTAGCCGAAGCCGGCAAAAAGGTGGCCACCATCCAGCGTCACTGCGCCTCCCTGAGCAAGGCCCACCAACTGGCCGGGCTGCCCACGCCCACCGACGACCGTCAGTTCAGAGTATTGCTCGAAGGCATCAGCCGCGAGAAAGGCGTGCGCCAAAAACAAGCGCCCGCTTTTACGCTGGCCTACTTCAAGCGTGTGGTGCAGGGCATCGACCTAGACCGGCCGGACGGGATCCGGGACCGGGCGCTTTTACTGCTGGGGCTGGCCGGCGCGTTCCGGCGCGACGAACTGGCCAGCCTCGACATCGAACACCTGCGCTTTGATGACGACGGCCTCGTGGTCGAGCTGCCCAAGAGCAAAACCAACCAGAAGGGCGAGGCCGAGGAGAAAGCCATCTTCTTTGCCCCCGACCGGCGCAGCTGCCCGGTGCGGGCGGTCAAGGACTGGCTGGAACTGCTGCACCAGCAGGGGCAGACGAGCGGGGCCCTGTTTCGCTCGTTTCACAAGGGGCAGCGCCTGAGCCGCCGCCGGCTGAGCACGTTTAGTCTGAACGAGATTGTGCAACTGCGCCTGGGGATGCCCTACACGGCCCACTCGCTGCGCGCCTCGTTTGTCACCATTGCCAAGCTCAACGGGGCGGACGATGCCGAGGTCATGAACCAGACCAAGCACAAGACGACGAGCATGATTCGCCGTTACACCCGCCTCGATAATATCCGGCAGCATAATGCGGCCCAAAAACTGGGCTTATAATGCCCAAGAAATGGGAGCTATATACTAGGAGTAGCTCGCTGACTGTTTTACAGCGGCGGGCGAGCGCAAATAGGCAGGGCGTGAAGAGGGGGCGGGCAGGTCCTGCACGCTTTCCTTGTAATTATCCGACTTGCGCTGGTTTAGTTTGGCCCATTTTATGGGGCAGATGCCCCTGTTGATTCGTTAAACGTCCCTGAAGTAGTCCTCAGTTAAGGACTACTTCCTTTCAACAGTCAGTATTTCAAATGTTCCCGGTACCATTTCTGGACGAAAGGTATCTTTGGTCGCTGGTTTAAAGGAAGCGGAGGGCAGATAAACCTTGTGCGTTTTTTGGTCCACCGCAATCGTTCGGGTGCCCGGTTTCGTGATGACGTTGCCGACTAACCGGAATTTATTGGCCGACAGCTCCTGAATAACGGTCAACGTGCCCTCGCCATTGGCGGAATAAGCCGTTTTTAAGCCGTTATCAAACCCCGCGCCGTCGGCCCCGTCCCCGGTCGGGAAACTGGCCACGACCTTACCGTTCGTTGCATCCATCACGATCAGGCGTTTGTTGCCACACGTGGCAAATAAGCGCATGGCTTGCCGGTCCATGCTCAGACCTGAGGCCCCCGTGCCGGGCTTATTGGGCCAGTGATGGGTGACTTTAAAGGTCGTGGCATCGATTACGTCTATCTCCGCTTTCTCGGCATTGTTCACGTAGAGGTGGCCCTTGCCGTCGCTTACCGCGGTTTCGGGCCAGCCACTCAGTTGGACGGTGGCGACCACCGCATCAGCCGTGGGGTCGATCACCGTCATGTTTTTACTGCGGCCGTTGCACGTAATCACTTTTTTAGAAAAGTCATCGTAGAAAATGGCATCCGTGAATTGCCCGGTGGGCACGTGGGCCAGTAGTTTATTGGTCGCCAGGTCAAATACGAGCACTTGATTCAGAGTGCCGTTGCTGATATAGCCTTTGCCCAAAGAAGGCACGAGGGCAATGCCGTGCGCATCCTTTTCGACGTGAATAACCCCCAGGGAGTCGCCGGTAGTTTTGTTTAAAATGTTTACTTGCGACCCATAGGTAACATATAATTTTTCAGAAGCGGGGTCGACCGTCATGTAATCGTAGCCTCCCCCACCTTTAATAGCGAAGGCCGCACTAATATGGTAGCTTGAGGTAGTTTGGGCGTAGGATACGGCTGCTGTTAAGAGCATTGCTGCCAGAAAATAAGGCGTTTTCATCGGCTTGTTTTCGTTTTAGTAGTTGACTGTACCGGGCAAATCGGCCACGCCAACCCAGGCAATGGCCGAGAAGGATAACCAGCGCTGCGAATGAAATGGGCGCATCGGCAAGGCTTGCCTAGGGGCACGTTTGCCAGCCGGAAAGGGGGAAGGTACTGCCATCCTTTAACAAAGGCGTAATGGTTCGAAAGGTAAAGCAGGTTTATTCAACCAGCGGTTCAAGTGCGCCCGTCTTCTGGATAGCGTCCGCATAGGGCCTGTTATCAGGCCCTATGCGGTGTGAGGCCAATCATCAGAAAGGTATCAGAAGTAAACCTTATGGTTCCTAATCCCTTCCACTCACAAAAAAACATTGCCGGGCGAGGCAAGGCTTTTTTGCAAGCATAAAGAACGGAAGGAAAGTTAAATTTGACTAGCTACCTATTCGGGCGACTACGGCGTGGGGCACTAATGCGTGAGCACGAGCATGAATACATGAAGCGTGAGTTACCGTGTTTTCCAGGCACCAGTTTCGCAAGTATCCTAACCTGATTAAGGAGTTGACCCGTTACGACCCAATCAAGTATGGGTTGCCGTCATCACGTACTAATCCACCGAAGCTGGCTGCCTGTACGTTTCGCTACTCACTGATGTATACTCGCACCGCATCAGGGGCTTTGCCGTGGCCGAGACGCTGGCCACCCTTCGTTGTCGCCGGGTGCTGGAGATGACTTTGCGCCAGATGACCAAGCGAGCTGGTCGGCAGTTAATTCACGACAGCGACCCAGGTATCCAGTATTGTAGCAAGGAATACCTGATTGTATTGACAGCGTGGCAAGCGCAGGTGAGCTTGACGAAAAACTCCGACCTAATGGAAAACTCGTTGGCTGAATACATCAGCGGCATCAGGAAACAGCAGCACCTGAGCCAACAGCAGGTGTGCTCTCTATATGAAGCCTAACAGCACCTGAAGGGACGGTGTTTATCTACAACTACAAACGGCCGCAACTGAGTTTAATATGCAGAGCCCTAACGAAACACGTAGTAATTGGAAACCACTGGAGCGACGCTGGAAAAACTAATACAAACCGCTCGTGACAGCAGCCCCAAGATGAAGTAGATTTAGGCCTGTCGCCAAAACGGACAACCAAATTTTAGACTATCTTAAAACTGTCAACTTATTTTCAGGACGAGACAATTAAATTTTTTGAAACTTAATCAATTGTTTTGATAAGCTATAAAATTTAAATTTACTTAATGGCTTGCTCTATTTTCCTCTTCTGTACTTCCAGAATATTTATTTTGGCGATTAAATGTAGATTTGCCAAATGAATATGTAAATCTTATATTTATTTGCTGAACACCACGTTTTTGCATATTATTAATATAAAAATTATTGTAGTAACCATAAAAAGATTCTCTATAAAAGTTAAATATATCACTAATATTAATTTGAGTATTAATCTTTTCTTTAAAAAAACTTTTTTGCAAACCAAAACTAATGCTGGAATTACTTTTAACAGTATATACCTGTGAAGCGCTAGGGCCACTATAATAATAACTCAAGTTGAGGTTAAATTTATTCGGTAATGTAAATGCATGCTGTCCATATAAATAAACAGAAAAAGCACCATTATTAATATAATTATTATCAAAAAAAGAAGTTGTTTTAGTATGATAAAGTACCAAGTAATGATGAATCTTCCACCATTTCACGAAACTATAGTCAAAATTTGATTCTATAGAAAAGTTTTGTACTTTATCTAAATTTGTTCTGATATAAGCCAGTGTATTATTTACAGGGTTATGAAGTGGAAGTTGTGCGAATTGATTCGCAAATATAATATGTTTTAATGTTATATTTAAGTCTTTATAATGATAACCTATGTCAGTAGAGGTGATTGTAGATGGCAAAAGAAATGGATTACCTTCATTGTATGTGTAAGGGTTTGTATAGAACCTAAATGGATTGAGATCGAAAAAAGTAGGCCTGCTTAATTTACGAGAAAAATCTAATGATAAGTTAGTTGTCTTACTAAAATTGTGTTGAAAGCTGAAACTTGGAAGTATCTTCAAGTAATTTCTATTAACAGATTGATTCAAAGTTAATGAATTTCCTTGGGATTTAGTGTTTTCGAGACGAACTGCTAAATCAAAAGAATTATTTTTTTTGTCAAAAGTATAGCCAATGTATCCAGCATTTATTCTCTCTTTATACAAAAATTGATTGCTTTTAGAATAATCATGGTAAAGTTTATTTGGTTCGCTTACTCTAATACTATCAAAATCAGCTTTGTTATCTGTATCTGTATTTGTATTTTTCATGCCAGCACTTATCTTACTACCTTTATTAAATGTTTTGGTATAGTCGATTCTAAAAGAAAAAATATTGGTAGTACTAGGATAATTACTAATTAGAACGCTAGGAAAATTGTTAATATCAGTTGGTGCATTAGTAAAATCACTCACAAAGGTTTGCTCCTGTTGATAATTATAATGTATAAAGTCCAGATACGCTTGTAAGCTTGTCTTTGATGGTTCCAGCGTTAACTTGTAGCTTAAATCAGTCCCTATAGATAGGTTTTTTTTGAGTGAGGTGGAAAGAGTTGGCAATGAATAGTTGCCATTCGAGTTTAGAATGTCCGTAGTATTTTGAGTTACATCATTGCCAGTTGTAGAAAGGCCTTTTATTAAAAAACCTATTGTATTTTTTGTATTAAAACTATAGTCTGAGCTAGTTTGAAACGATACCGGATTTGTATGCAAACGTGCGAGACCATTGATATTAAATGTCTCAAAATTACCAAGCGCATCAGCAGAAACTCTAGATGAATTTGATAACAAAAAATTATTTGAAATATTGGTCGATAACCGAATATAGTTGATCCACTTCTTAGTCTTATATGTAATACTGACTCCTGTTTCACTTCCTAAGAATTTCCTATTAACATACCCGCCACCGTATAAATTCCCCTTTATTCCCAAATTCTTATCTCGCTTAAGTTTAAGTTCAATAACTGCTTTAGTATCTCCGTCATATCGAGCCGATGCGTTAGGCATAATTTCAATACTCTCAATATCCTCTCGAGCTATAGATTTAAGCTCGTCACTAGTAAGAGGAATTTGTTTTCCATCCATGTATACAACTGGTGAGACACCATTTGCTAGCAATATATTTCCTTGTACATCAACTCGAATCCCAGGCGACCTGCTTAACACGTCAAGTGTGTTAGTAGCTGTTTTTAAATAAGAACTATTCATGTTTACAGTAATTACGCCGAGTTTCTGCGTAACCAATGGTGGTTCACCTGTAACGATTACTTCTCCAAGTACCTTAGAGTCAGTTTGTAATGAAATTACTCCTAATGAATAATTTGAATTAGTGCGAGTTAAATTAATAGTTTTGCGCAACGTATTCTGATAGCCAAAGGATTTTATTAAAATCGAATACTGACCTAACTTCAAGGATGAGAATGAAAAATGCCCTAAAGAATCAGAAATTGTAGAGAGAATTAGATTAAGTGAGTCTGATTTATTAAATAGTAAAATATTAGTTCCCAATATGGGCTTTTTATTTTCATCACAAACTGTTCCAGATACTAAATTAGACTCAGCTAGTTGAGCATAACTTATCTGCCAAGTTAAAATTGGAACAATTACTAAGATAAGCTTAATGAATTGCTTCATTTCGAATTGATATTGATTTCAATGTTTTAATAATTATTTTCCTAATTCAAGCTGATTTTTGATTAGATTATAATAATAAGATTCATTGTTTATTAATTCTATGTGTGTGCCACTTTCTACTATTGATCCTTTCTCAAGAACAAGTATTTGATCTGCATTCCTAACAGTACTTAATCTATGAGCAATTACTACAACAGTCTTATTTTTGAAAAATGATTGAAGATTAATCATTATCTGTCTCTCGTTATTTGCATCTAAAGAGCTTGTTGCTTCATCGAAAAAAATAAAAGTGGGATTCTTGTAAACAGCTCTAGCAATTAATAAACGTTGTTTTTGACCGCCACTAAGTTCTATACCAGTTCTCCCTATTTTTGTGTGATAGCCCATCGGTAAATTTAAAACAAACTCATGGAGGCAAGCAATGTTTAATGCTGAAATTAACTTCTCCTCATCAATATTAGTATCACTCAAAGAAATATTTTCACCAATTGTTCCACTGAAAATATAACCGTCTTGTAAAACAACTCCACATTGCTTTCGCCAATATTTAACATCTAGTTCGCTGAATACTATATCGTCTAGTAAAATTTCTCCGCTTTGTGGGTAATAGAAACCTAATAGCAATTTTAACATTGTGGTTTTACCACTTCCACTAGCACCAACAATAGCAGTTGTTTTATTTAAAGGAATTTCAACGTTGATTCTATTAATAACTAATTTATTATAACTTCCGGGATATTTAAAACTTACATCTTTTATTTTAAAACCATTGTTAATGGATGTCGGTAAAGAAGTATTTAAATTAAATTTTTCTTCCTCTCTCTGCTGCACTTCATACATTCTCTCAAAAGATAATGTAGCATCTTGAAGGTTCCGTATAAAGTCCACAATCTGTTCAACAGGTCTAGTTACTTGCCCTAGTAGATAACTTATTGTCATAATCACTCCCATAGTCATTTTGCCTTTTATGACTTGGTCAGCACAAATAGCGATTATAAGTACATCCTTTGCTCTGTTCAATACATTCACTCCAAAGAGCTGATAATAATTAAGATTTAATGAATGAAGCACAATAGAATTTAAATTATTTTGTACCTCTTGCCAACGGTTAATTTTTTTATTCTCTGCATTATTTATTTTAATTTCTGACATCCCTGATATGATTTCATATATATTATTTTTATTTTCAGATGCAAAAGAAAATCTTGAATAATCTAACATTTTCCTCTTTTCTAAAAATAATGTCATCCATGTAATAGAAAAAATAGAACTGGTTAAACAGATTAAGAAAGACACCTTATTATAGTAAAAAATCATTCCTGAAAATACTATAAAATTTGCAATAGCAATTATAAATGATAGTAATTTATAAGTTAAGAAACTTTGTAATCTTTCTTGATCATCAATCCTCTGAATAATATCAGAATTAATTCTATTATCAAAAAAGCTAATAGGTAAACTAATTACTTTAAGTAAGAAGTCTTTAAGCATTTTAATACCAATATTAAATCCTACTTTAAGTAATATTTTTGAATTAGCAAAATCGCTCACAGCATTACCTAATATTATAGCAAATTGTGCAAGTAGTAGTATAATAACTATTGATAAGTTTTTGTGTCCAATACCTAAGTCAATAACTTTTTGAAAAAAAATTGGTAATGACCAGTTTGTTATCATAGCCACTAAAAAAAATAGTGTAGCAGCTAACAAAGAGGAGGAATTTCCTTTTATATTTTTTTTTGTAAACAATAATACTCTCTTTAATACATTCTCATCAGCTAGAGGAAGACCTTGAATTGGTTCAAAGAAGTTTCCATCCGGTATAAGTACCAGTGCTACTCCTTTTTCGTCGTTATTTATCCAATTATTCTCGAAGTCTTCAATGCTGAGATTAATCTTGCCGTATGCAGGATCTGCGATGCTCAATTTAGTTATTATATCATTTTTCTTAACAATTCCGTACAATACAATAAAATGGTCTTGTTTCCAATGTAGTATCACTGGCAATGGAATTTCTGATAGCTGTTCTATACTAATTTTCACAACAAGAGAGTCCATGCCGAAGCTTTTAGCGGCGACAAAAATGTCATGTATGCTAATTCCAACTTTAGTAATTGTAAAAAAGCTTTTAATTTGATTCAAGGTGAGTGTGCGATTATAATAAGATAAAACCATCCTTAAACAAGATGGTCCGCAATCCGTGGACTCCAGTTGTGGATAAAACTTAATTTTATTCGCCATTTTAATTATGTATATTTATGTAATAAAAAATTTAAATAATATCTTGTTTTAAAAATAAATCTTTAATTTGCTAAAAGTTGTTTCAATTTCTTCGTGAAACCTTGTAAGAGTTAGGATAACTGCCTGTTCGTGAGAGTCCGTTCGGGGGCTTACGCGCAATGGTCTCTGTGACGTACCCTACCCCTACTTGAGAACTCGCACACCACGTATGCCCGTTTCCATCGCTTGACCCTTAATGATGGGTGAGCCCAAATGTCAGCAACTGTACAATAGGAAGATGTATTGCACATGTCACAGCTTGATTTGACCACCGTGCAGGTATACAAGCACGCTAATAGGTTGTCCAAAAAAATGGGCCGCAAGACCTGAACCACAGCTGCAGCGGCTTGACTAGCAAGCCGTACATCGAGGCCAATGCCCACGGCTGCTTCTTTTAAAACTGCCTGCCGAAGGGTTAGAACCTCAACGTCCCGCCCTAATTCATCAAACTGGCACTGACCTATCTCATTGCCGACTACAGCTATTTCGCCGACACGCTGGTTGAAGCCCCGACTGCGTGCAGTACTGGCACTATTATTTAGCCGCAGTGCAAGCGTAGTCAATCCCTCTTCTACGATTCTATGTGCTACGCCTAACTCTAAGCAGTTGAACAACTTTGCTATCGCATCAAAAAGTTTTGCCGCGTCGCCACGCACTATGACAAGTCGGACGCACATTATTTGTCCTTTATTCGCTTAGTAGCCACAGTGCTATAGCTCCGAGACCGTTAAACTTTCTATGGTACTATTAATACTTACGTACGAGCAATAGGTATATATTATATAAATATAATTCTTCAATATTAATGTGTGTCAAATAGCTTTGATGCATTTTTACGCCACGATGGCATTCGTGTCGGCTTACATAGTGAATCAAGGCGAACAAGTTCACAATTTTTTTGCTATAGGTCCATTTCTCTGCTTACAAGTGTCAAATATTAGAGCATGTGAATTCTAGATAAATATAAATTTGCTAGTAAAGACATTAGTACACTTCTGTGCCTGCACTAATAATATTAATTGCTTTAGCTAATTAAATTGAGTTTTTAACTCGAAAATTAAGAGCTAGGCAGAAGCACCGTTTTCTGTGATTCTTCTAATAATCTGCGTTTTTCGTTTAATATTAATGCCTCTTCAAACTTTCCAATAATTATTTTATCCTTTTGCTTTTCATCAAAGCCATTTACGCAATAATCTCCTTTTCCCAAATTATCTACAGCATGTTGCGAGCAACCTCCATTACATAGGGGAAGAATACGGCATTCTAGACAAGGTTTGTTGTTAAATTTTGCCGAAAGTCTTTTGTTAAGAGAATCATTCTCCCATACAATTTCCCCTAGTTCGCTTATATAGCCTTCACGTTTTACAGTAGTAAAATCTCTGGCGGTACATTTGAATATATCGCCATTATAATTAATAGTACAACTGTTTTTCTTATCAGCGTAGCAGGAGTCACGCAAATTATTCATTGATAAATTCGAGCGAACAGGTAAACCTGCGCTTTGAAATTTATTTATGACATAATGTGTCATGTCTTCTATATCTTCACCCTTGTCCTGCCAGACACGATGAAAATCTATTAGCAATAGGTCACGTTGCGCTTCAGTTATGTCATTAATATCATCAATAATATCTAAGCACCTTTCAATTTTTGATAAAGTGTAATTTATCCGCATAGTAATTCTTATGCCTTCTTGTAGCATTGTTTTTATATTTCTTAATATTTGCTTATAAGAACCTTTGCTGGCATTGACATACCTCACTAAGTCATGATCTTGCTCTGCGCCGTCTAAAGTAACTTGCATATGCTGAGTCTTATTTTCTTTTAAAAGTTTTGCCATCGACTCTGTGACAAGGTAGGCGTTAGTTGTAAAGCTTATCCCACCATTTATTCCATTAGCAGCACACACTTCATTAAAATGCTTCATTATAGGTAGAACAATATCTTCAAAATAAAGTAGAGGCTCACCGCCAAACCAAGATAAAGAAAAGTCCTTCAGCGCTGGACTTTTTGCGGTTTGAGTAATAAATGAATTGGTCCTTTCTATTATATCATTGCTCATTCTTGAACCCTTTACATGGGTTTCGTAGCAATACCAGCACTTGAAATTACAATTCATTGTTGGATTAATTGTGAGCCGGTAGATACTTTCGTTTAGATCGACCAATCTGCTTACTTCTTTAACTTGTTCGACTTCATTTGATTCATTTTCAACTATATATCCACCTTCTACTAATGCCTCATAAAATTTTGGATGCACCTCTTGAAGATTATCGATACCCTCTGATTTACCAGCGATAAACAAGTCTTTCAGTAATGGAAGGACAATGAGATAATTATCCGTAAATCCGTTGTGCAAGAAAAATTCATTTCCATACGGAAGCAGCGAGGTGAATTGGCTAATTTTCATTTTTGAAATTCTTTAAGATTTAAATTTTAAAAATAATACTTTGGATGAATTACAAAAAAAACGCTATCCTCCACAACCAAATTCACAGTTTGAGTTTGATGTTTTGCCGCATGAAGACACACAATTCCCTCCATTGCAGTTATCAGCTCCTTCAAAATCAGTTATTTTTGGTGCGCTTATAATAGCAAATCCACCTATCAAGTATCCTTGCTTATCTTCAGCAAGTTGCTCTAGCTTATTGAATAAGCTTTGTATGTTACTGAGCTTTTCCATAAATTACTGAAATGGGTTTGAGAATCTGAATGAATTTGAACGAGGATTAGGTGGTGTTAGGGGGTTAAGTTAAAGTTAATTGATTGCGGCATATTATCATGTTGGCAATGATTTAGCTAGGTTTAGTGGGAGCGCGGGTCAACCTTTAGTCAATAGCTTTGCAGCGAAAGCCGTTGAGCCAGGTAAAGGTGCGCTCCATTATCCAGCGTATGGCCACCGGACTTGGCCGCAGGTACTGTTCGAGCTACTATCGATTTGAAGAAGGCCAAGCGTAGCCAGATGGCGGGCAAAGCGTCCGCGACAACTCTTATTCGTCACAATTATCATTAGCCGCTGGCACCAATTATGCCGGGCTGGTAGCAGAATGAAAGCTGTTGCCCTATGATAGCCGTTCGATGTATGGATACAAAAGCCAGAATAGGAATTTTCACAACATGCAAAATTTAGCGTTTAATGCTTTTGACGCTCTTTCCCTCATCTAGGCCCTGTGCTCAAAGATGCGCGAGGCCAACCGCGCTCTTTGGCTGTCGAAGCACACCTAACAACGGCGTGGTTAGCCGACTAGCGGCTAGGTAGTCTTGGTTGGCCTTATCTATCAGCGTCTGTAACAGGCTGTTCGACAACCAGTGGCAAAGTAACATACGCTCGACCAGAACTGGCTGGCTACGCTATTGATAACCAGTCTGACTGATAAAGCCTGACTATTGAACCTGGAATCGTTTCAATTATTGCATCAGTAATGTTGCTAAACCTTAGATTAGAATCAATTAGCCACATGCGATTGCTATACAATTGGTGTTTGTAGTTTTACAGCCTGGTGCGCAGTTGCCACCAGAACAATTATCTGTCCCTTCAAAGATGTTCATTTGAAGACCACCTATGGCGGCAAATCCACCGATTAGATGTCCCTGTTGATCTTCAGCGAGTTGTTCCAGTTCGCTAAACAACTCGCGCAAATTACTGAGCTTTTTCATGAATAAGGTTGGTTGGTGAAAAAATGGTTTTAATTGTTATCAATACCACTACAAACAAGTTGCGTTTGCAGAACCACACCCAACTGCACAGTTGCCTGTGTGATCGTTATCACCTGCAATTGCGGGAATTTCTAAAGTATTAATAGCGGCAAATCCACCGATTATATGTCCCTGTTGGTCTTCAGCGAGCTGTTCCAATTCGTTGAACAACTCGCGCAAGCTGCTGAGCTTTTTCATGATTCTTAATTAAATTATGTCATTTGCAAACAAGACCCATTCACCGGCGTACAATTTACATTCGTAGTCGAATCCCCACAATTAGTTGAACAGTTGCCGCCGTGACAGTTATTATCACCTTCAAAGATATTCATTTGAAGACCACTTATAACAGCAAATCCACCGATTAGATGTCCCTGTTGGTCTTCAGCGAGCTGTTCCAATTCGTTGAACAACTCGCGCAAGCTGCTGAGCTTTTTCATGATTCTTAATTAAATTATGTCATTTGCAAACAAGAAGCGTTAATCGGTGGGCAATTCGCATTTGTGGTCGATCCCCCACCACAAAAAGTGGTACAATTGCTAGAACCACAGTTATCAGTTCCTTCAAATTTAACCATTTGAAGACCACCTATAACAGCAAATCCACCGATTAGATGTCCCTGTTGGTCTTCAGCGAGCTGTTCCAATTCGTTGAACAACTCGCGCAAACTGCTGAGCTTTTTCATGAATAAGGTTGATTGGTGAAAAAATGATTTTAATTAGCGCAAGCCCCTTTGCAATTTGTATTTGTGGTATCACAACCACTTATGCAATTGCCACCATTGCAGTTATTATCACCTTCAAAGATATTCATTTGAAGACCACCTATAGCGGCAAATCCACCGATTAGATGTCCCTGTTGATCTTCAGCGAGTTGTTCCAGTTCGCTGAACAACTCGCGCAAATTACTGAGCTTTTTCATGAATAAGATTGGTTGGTGAAAAAATGGTTTGTTTATGTTGAGTTTTTATACAATTAGTATTAAACGCATTGTTCTACATACGAGTTATTTCGCCACCTTGTTGTTTACTGCTTTTGAAAAGTTTACCTTTTCCTTTATATTTTATAACTGCTTCGTTAACAGCATTGGCATCCAATGAGTCACTAACAGATAATTCAACCTGACTCGCACCAGATGCATAAGCTTTGCATTCTTTAGATATCAGTTTTGAATTTTTAAATTTACTCCCTTGTGTTACATGAATGTCTAATTGATTTACTTTTCCTCTAACATTAGCAATAGAACCTCCTCGCATTATAATTTTTAAAAAATCAGATTTTATGTTTCCGTATAATTTTGCTCCAGAAGCTAAATAAAATGATACCTTCTCAGAATTATTAAATACTTCTTCAATCCTTACCTGTGCACCATCTGCAGCTTCTACGTCATAAAGTATTGGTATGGTAACATAAACTTTGAACTCTTCACGCGAATGAACCAAACCTTTCCAATTAGGGTCGTCTGAAGCATCAAAATAAATTCGTAATTTATCCTTTGTTGTTACAGTTTTTATCTTTTCCCCTAAATAAGCAGAAGAAGTTATAACGGAAACAGTTTTTTGATTGTTTTGGCTTAAATAAAGCTTTATTCCATCATCTACAGATATCTCTTGAAAATCATCAACTCTTCTTACGGTTTTGTAAATTTTTTTATAAAATAAATTTATATTATTATATGTAAAATTATCTTTTCTTGAAAAACATACCGCACTTGTTACAATTGTTATTAACAAAATAATAGAGAAAAACAAAAGTCTTATTATATTCATAAATAAATATACAAATAATAAATTTTAACTCCAATAAACGCAATGAAAAATTAAATTTCTCCGCTATTACTTCGACAAAGTTACCATACTCTTATCTTTTAAAAAGGACAAATAGGCGATATTTGTGACATCGCAAACAATGAAAAACACACAATAAAACACAATAAATAATCAACAAAACCACATATTTCATCGATTTCTTAGCTAAATGACATATTATCTTTTGCAAAAAATTGTGCATTTGTGACATTTGTTCATAAAGTTTCTTCTACTATAATGAATTTTAAATGAATTAAGAATTTCTGTGATTTTGTTAAAAATTGTTCTAATACCCTAAGGTTAAGACTCTTGTTATGCTGAACGCCCTATGCTGTCTGCACTTCACTGCCCGGCAACTACTGCCCCAGTAGCCGGATAGTATCCGCGAGCCGAAGGGTAATAAGGTCGGTGTGAGGTAGTTTAGCCAAAACGGACAGAGAGAAGTCTTAACTTTCCTGTCCATGCCTGACAAATCAAATGCCGGTGGCTCGTCCGCCACTCGTAAGAAATACACGTCGGCCTTTTAGGCGAAGTGTGTGCGTCAAGTTACTGCTGGTGCCCGCCAAAGCGACTTAGCCCGTGCCCAAGGCATCTCGCCGGCCCTGTCTTGGCCGTTGGCAGCGCCAAGCGCTGGAGCAGGTCGTGCCCAGCAGCGCCGAGCGCAAAGAAATAAGCGCTTATGCGCTGAGTTGAAGCGCGTGTAGATAGAGTGGGATACTTAAAAAAAAAGCGGTGATCAGTGCCTACTTTAAGCACATGTTCTCGCAGCCTCTGTCGTGAGCAACTACCGTTTTAACGCTACTAAGGCAGTTTTGAATGACCGGCGGCTCCTGTTCTCCAAATGTGTCTCGTTTGATTATCTCGCTAATCAGTGGCTCCTACTACCCACTAACCGTGACTTATTGAGACAAATGCACTTGCTCCCTGCTAAATTCTGATGCTAGGAGCGCCTAACGGGAATTTCTGTTCCTACTCTTGCGCTACCCCTTGTTCATTTAAACGGAGGTTTCCCTGAACAAACCGCCCTGCTGAGCGCTGAATGCAGGGTTTTAACGTGCAGCCACCAGGTTTGGAAGCACCTCGTTTAACCTTTGGACCAAACTTTTAACCGAGGCCATCATTCGCGGATTTCGTCGACAAACAGCAACCCGTCAAACTCCAGGCGAGGTTGGTGGAGGTGGAACTCCTGCGCGGGGGCCGGCCGCCGAATGTCGCGGAATAGCTGTTTCTGAAACAGCCAGGCCGACTCGTCGCTCAATGGCAGCGCCCGCAGGGGCAAAAAGGCGGCGGGTAGTCCAGCCGCGTGCAGCCACTCCTCGACCGTGCCCGGGTACGCGGGTTGCGCGGCCGCTAACCCGGTGGTACTGGCCGCGTACGAGCCCCGGTGGAACGCCGTGCCCACGGCCACGTAGGCCGGGCCGTACAGGGCCCGCAGCCATTCCCCCAGGGGGCGGTCGTCGTCGGCGGTCAGCGCCACCAAGTGGTTGGGGCCCCAGACTGCCAGCTTGGCGGCCGGGTGCTGCTGGCCGAGCCAGTACACGTTTTCGGCCAGGGCGCCGCTTTGGTACAAGGCGCGCTGCTGGCTGGACAGGGTGTAGGCGGTGGTGTATTGGTCCAGCAGGCGCAGCAGTTGCTGCGGCCCCGCGAGCGCTGCTGGAGCGGCCGGCCGGCCGCTGGTTTTGGCGTGCACGTCCAGGTAGGTCGCCAGTTCCTGCACCCGGTGGCGGGCCGTCACGGCGGGCGGCCCCAACTCCGCGGGCGAGGCCCCCGGCCGCACGGTATGCGTCAAGGTAAGCAGGGCTTGTTCGGCCTGGCCCAACAATTCCCGGGCGGTGGGTTCCTGCCAGGCGGGTGCTTGACGCAGCGCGGCCAGCGCGGCCAGCGGGTCTTGGGGCCGCACCCCGGCCACGTGCAGCCGCACGACCCCAGGGCGCTGGTTGTAGGTGCGCAGCCACTGCACCAGGGCTCCCAGGGGTGGGCTATTCCAGTCGGCCCCCAAGTGGCTCAGCAAGGCAGTGGGGTCGCCCGCTCCGCCCTGCACGTAGGCGTCCAGCGGCTGCGCCACCGCCATGTCGGCATCCAGGACCAGGTACGTGAACCCGTGCTGCTCGGCCAGCAGTCGGAACACGCGGAATTGCCACCGGGCCAGGTCGGCCGACCCAGGGGTGGCTTGCCCCAAGCCCACGACCCGGGCCGTGCCCAGCAACGGGCGCAACGCCGCCAAGGGCGCTCCGTCGGCCCCGGGCGGGACGGCGGGCAGGGGCAGCAGGTGCCGGCGTAGCCAAGCGGTTTCCGCCGCGGTGGGGACCGCCGCGTCCGTGGCGGGGGCGGCCGTGTAGGGCCGCCCGTCCAGGGCAAACCGCACGTCGTCGAGCCCCGTTGTGCCCGCGCCGGCCAGCCGCACGCCCAGGCTAAGCGTCAGGCGGAAATCGGGGTTGAGCTGGGGTGGCAAGGGCACGTCCACCCGAAAGGGCTGCCACCCCGGGCCAGGGGCCACGGCTAGGGGCGCCTCGCGAAATACCGGCCGGTCGCGTATCGCCGTATGGCTACGCGTCCCGGTTGGGTTGCGCGGTTCGCTCAGCAGCGCGTAGGTGAGGGTCGGGGCCGGGCCGGGGGTGAGTTGCCGCACCTGGCCGCTCACGGTCAGGGTGTGCCCCTGGTTGGTGGCGGCAATGGGCAGCGCCCCCACGTACAGGCGGGCGCCGGGGCTGCCGGCGGGCAGCGTCAGGCGCAGGCTGCGGCGGCCCCGGGCCGGGCCGGCCGAGTCCGGCGCAAAGACCGGGGCGGACAGGCTCGCGGGCAGCGGCCGCTCGAAGTCCCAGTTGGGCGGGGTGGCCGGGAGCAGGTAGGGTTCCGTGCCGGGCAGTGAGCGGTCGCGGTAGGGACGGTCTCCCACGCGCAGCTCCGCGGCGTCGAGCCAGACCTGCCCCGTGCCCTGCGCTCGAAAGCCCAGCATCACCCGGGTAGCCGCTGCCCCTACCGGCAGCTGCAGCTCCATCTGCTGCCACCCGCTATCGGTCGGCCGCCGCCGAACGCTGTCGACCTGCGCCAGCGCTTCGGCAGGCAGGGCCCCGTACACGTAGGCGTAGAGGCCGGCGGTGCCGTGGAACCCCGCCGTGCGCAGCCAGGCCCGCACCGTCAGGGTGCCCCGCACCGAGTCGGTTGGCAGCGCGTAGGTCAGGAACGCGACGCTCGGGGCCGGCTCCTCGACGTCCAGGTCGAAGCGCACGCTGCCGCGCCCCTGGTGGGCCGCGGCGGCGGTGTCTAGCACCACGTGCGCCGCGGGATTTTTGGACCACGCCCAGAACAGCAGCGGAGCGGGCCGGTTCACGTCCGGTTCAAAGCCCAAGTTGAGCCGGGCCTGCCCCTGGGCGGTCAGTGAGGTTAGCCCACCCAGCAGGACCAGTACGGAAAAGGCGCAGCATAACCGGTGGAAGGAAAGCATGGTCGGGAGGGGTACGGGCGACAAACGGGGCGAAAGGTCAGCCGTGGGCGGATACAACGTCGCTCCACGATTAGTAACCAAAGTAGCGCCGGTAAACTGAAACGGTCGAAATCGCTTCCTTCGCAAACGGCCCAACGCAGGCCCAGCTAGGTCGGGTCGGGAAAGATGTCATAAACGGGGCATGGCTGCGGAAAAGTACCACGCCGGCCGCAACGGCCATCGGGGGCCAAAATCACACTGATTCCAAGGTTGGGTTTATAACACGCATTATGTAAAGGGATTATTCTCAGAACAAGAGGGAAAAGATTGTACTTCCCCACTGCCCCCTAAATCCTGTTTGCCTAAGCCCGGGAAAGCACTTGGTGGCGAGTTTACGAAACTCATCCGGGGTCGCACTATACTAGGAACGGAAAACAACGGTAAGCCCGTTTGACCACCAAAAACGCGCTTATTTGTCTCACCAAGTCAGTAATGCAGGCACGAGTGAGCCGTTGATACGTGAGATGAGCAAAAGCTACATGCTAGTCTGGTCAGAAACTGCTTTTCTTAAAAACTGCCTTTGTAGCGTTAAAACGTACGTTTTATGAGATGGCCCGCTAGCTCAGGATTCCTTAGCGTTGTTTTCCGTTCCTACTATTGTGCGACCCCCATCCCTGCGGCGCGTTTCGTAAACTTTGAATCGTAGACGGGTTTCTTAAACTCTTTCAGCCCGCAGGGGCCCACTGGCACCAGGTGCCGGGCAGCTGCGAGGGGTTTACCCAAAAAGGGTTATTTAAGGTGAACGATTCTTAACCGAGACAAGGTGGAATCGATGCGGCCCGTTGGCCCCACCTGCCAGATTCCTTTCCCTGTTTCAAAAGCAGGAGACGTGCTCACTCGGAGCGTTTTCCGCTTTACTGCCCCACCTTCTGGCAGTTGGTCCAATTGGATGAGGCTGTCCGTTCGGGTATAGCGGCCGCGGATAATATCTTCCGAAAACAGGCCGGCGCTGGTGTAGTCGAAGGTGCCGTCGGCCCGTAATTCCAGCCACTCGCCGTATCCCGCCACGGAGTCGGTTGAAGCCTGTAAGACCACGGGGCTGGCCGTAAAATGCTGGAAGCCTACGGCCAGCAGCAGGGCACCCGCCAAGCCTACCGTGGTTTTGATGATGTTGGCCATGCAATGGACAAGGTAGCCAATGGTTCAGCAAAACGGTGGTTTTCGGTCTTGTCACGTTTCTTAAACGAACGTTTAAAAAATGTGACAGGTAGATGGCTTAGAAAATGCGCCCCTCGCTAGGCAACCAAGCTTGACTGTTTGCCTCAAACTAATCTGCTAACGGCCTCGTTATATTTGTCCTACTACTCGCTACTAGTATTACACATGGCCGCTACTACGCCAAAACTTGATTGGAGCCGCATCGTCCAGCAAATGGCCGCTGATAAAGCGCGTCTGGAAGCGGCTATCGCGGGAGATAAGCAAGCCCGCCAGCAGGTTACGTTCGCCCATCCTCTTGCGGTACCAGCTAACTAGCACCACCGACGGGGAAGAGTTCACGACCGATGCAGGCGTGCAGTATGTGGTGTACTTCTCGGAGGCCGCTGCGTATTTCCCAGGCTTTGCCGCGGCTCCTCATGCCTTTATGCTCGGGTTTATGCGGCGGGACAAGGCCAGTCAACTGGTTGACATACCGGCCCACGACCCGCGCATTCGGGAAACTATTGTTTATGTAGTAGCGCAGTTTTTCGAAGACGAGCGCCGGGTACTGGCCTATGTATGCCAACAGGGGCCACAGGAGCGGGCGCGTCATCGGCTATTTGCCGCGTGGTTCCGGCAGCACAGTCACGGGCAATTTATCCGCCGAGTTGTGGGGGAAGAACACGGCTTAGCCGCCGCTCTCATTTACCGCCAGACGAATCCTTTCGCGCAAGAATTGCAGCAGTTGCCGAGTATGGAAGACAAATTCAGGCAGTGAGGGGCTTTTAGGGTATTGGCTCATCAAAAACGTAGGGGCTACTGTTTAGCAGGCCGATGCCAGTTCGTAACGGTAACGCTTGACACTAGCCCGGCTGATGCCGGTGAGCGTGACAATCTCGGCCACCGACAAGCCTTTATCTAAGGCTTTGGCCACCTTCGCTAGCTTTTCGGCGTCACGCCCCGCGGGTCGTCCTAGATGCTTGCCCTGCTGCTTGGCTAACCTAATACCGGCCAAGCTCTTCTCGCGGTTATTCTCGCGCTCATACTGGTTGAAGGAGGAGAACACGCCAATAATCATCTTGCCGGCGGGCGTGCGCGAGTCGATGCCCAGGTCGAGGGCCCGAAAGTGCACCCCACGGCGGTTGAACTCCTCCACCAGCTGAATCGTGTGCACCGTGTTGCGGCCTAACCGGGCCAGGCGGTTCACCACTACCACGTCGCCCTCGCGCATGGTGGCCAGCAACTCGGTGAGCGCGGGGCTACTCGTGCGAGCACCCGACACTTTTTCCTGAAAGATGCGCGTGCAGCCGGCGCGGGTCAGGTCTTCCAGCTGCGTATCGAGGTTTTGGTCAGCCGCTGAAACGCGGGCGTAGCCGAAGGTATGTTGCATGGCTCAAAAAGTATGGGTCACAAACATACGTTTCAGAACCCACTTTTTGACCCACGAAAAGGGGCATTAATCAGCTCGATGGAGGGGGGTCTGAAAGGTGCGCCTTCTTGAGCCACCTCTAAAAGCACCGATTACCACGCCCACGAGCAGTAGTCGGGCTAGCGCCAAGCGCTACCGCCACGAGCTCGTTACCGAACAAGTACCGACTAGCTGACCGACCTGTGGCAAGCGCTGTACCCCAGGGCTTACGCATCAAAAGTAGCAGCGTCTTTTTGACGGGCGCAGGTTAGCAGCTGGGTCATGTATTCATCGTTCCAACCCGCGTTTCGTCGCCGGGCCCGCAGACTTCCCGGCTGGTGTTTTCCTTGCTTTAACAGGTTGAAAGCCAGTTTACGCAAGACGGCGAAGCTGCGCGTGGCTACCCGGTCACGGCTACGCGCGTCGTCTTCGCGGAAGACCACATCGAGCACCCAGTGCAGGCTATTCTCAATCGCCCAGTGCCGGCGGATGGCCTCGATAAGTACTACCGGGGCATCCGGGCAACTGGTCAGATAGTAGCGAATCTCGGCGTGGGTGCCGGGTTGATGTTGCACGTGGCGAATCGTTTCGACGGCGATGATGGCCCGCAAACCAGGCCAGTCCCGTAGGGCCGCTAGCTCGTCGCACAACGACAGCACCCAGGCCCGGCGCCGGACCCAGCGCCCTGGCCGGCAGTCAAAGGCGTCGTAAGCGGGCGCATAGGTCGCCCCGAGGTCGAAACAAGCGGTTTTACAATAGGCCACCACGGCGCGATGACACCGGCCCTGGTTGCCTTTTAAGGCCAGGATATAATCCGCCTGTTGCGCGAGCAGTTGCCGGGCGACGGCATACTGGCAGCCTAGGGCATCCAGCGTTACAATCGTATTGGTTAAGCACAAGCTATTAAGCAAGAGGGGGATAGCCATCAGTTCCTGGCCTTTCCCTGCCACCGCGACCTGCCCTAAGCTCAGCCCCTGCTGCGTGGCGAAGGCGCTGACCACATGCAACGGGGCTTGGGCCCTGCCGCGGTCAAAGGAGCGGCGGATGGTTTTGCCATCGACGGCCACCACCTCGCGCGGCAACGGCGGCGCGGTGCTGGCCATCCACTGCCGGAAGCACTGTTCCAGCGCCAGGGGGTCCACCAGCGAGAACACGCGCCGAAACGTATCGTGGGAGGGCGTACCGTGCGGCAACTCCAGGAAAGAGGTCAGCCAGACGTACTTCAGGCGCCCGTAGTGGGCGATGTCCACCCACGTTTCCGCTCCGGCCACCACGGCACACACGGCGATAACGAGCAGGTTAAGTAAGCGGTGCCGGGTACGGCCGGCACAACGCGGGTCAGGTAAGGTGGCGAAAGAAGCGACTAGCTGGCTGAGCATAAGGACCTTGACAATGCCTAAAAAGGCAAAGGTCCGCGCCTATTACACTAGCTGCTGTTTGATGCGTAAGCCCTGCGCTGTACCCGGAATCAGAGCCGGGAAAATAGAGCGTAGGTCAGGGGCTGCGCCGGACGAGTGGCAGCTACCACGAGTTGCTGTTGGGAGCGGACGAGGACCAGCGTTTTGGTGGGGTCGGTGCGCCCGCTTAGCTGTAAGGATTGAATACTATCCACCGCCACCGCCCGTCGGCTCCCAGCCCCGTGCCCGTAGAAGTAGAGGCGATACGTTTCGCGCCCCGTTTCCGAGTCGAAGTCCTGGGTCTGATAGTAGAAGCGCCCCGTCAGGTGCTGCCCATTCACCAGGGTTGCCTCGCCAGGCCGCGCGTAGGCATAGGGATTTGGAAAGATGGGGAAGCGGGCACTGGTACCGAGTAGCCCAACCGCGCCCAGCAGCAAGCCAAAGGGGAGAATGCGCATCAGATAGGTGGTTAAGAATCAGTGGATGAGTGCAAGATAGTAGAAAAGCGGCCAAGGTGCCTACGCGCAGTTGTTGAAGCTGTTCTGAGCTACCGAAGCACTAAGGGAAGTTCGTCACATTTCACTAGGTTCGTTTGGAAAACGTGACAAGAACACCAGCAGGGCCGCTAGCGGGTCCTTGTCCAACCCTGTCTGAAAGCCGGTGGCTGTTTAAACTACCAGTTGACTGAACGTCCATCCAACTCCTGGTCAGTACCTTCCCCTTTCCCCTTTTTCCTGGTTATGACACCCAACTCCCTTTTCCTATTTGGCCTGACGCTCGTGGCCCTAGGCGGTCCTGCTTCCGCCCAAACAACGCCAACGCCTGCCCCTACTACTGCCCCGCGGAAGGGAGTTGCTCCCCCTAACAGGGACGCCGCGTCCCCGCGCACCGGGTCGATGTCGGCCATAAAAATAGACACCGCTGCCTTTCGTCACTCCGGACGCCCCGCTGACGCCCTCATGATGCGCACCAAGGACCTCCCCCCATTTGCCCCATCGAAAAATTAAAGGAGCAGGTACTACGAGCATCCGCTCCTTTGTGTAAACCCCTCACAGTTGCCCAGCGCCAGGTGCCAGTGGGCCCCTGCCGGGCTGGGCGAGTTTAAGAAACTCGTCTACGATTCAAAGTTTACGAAACTCGCCGAAGGGATGAGTTTCGTAAACTCGCCACCAGGTGCTTTCCCAGGCCTGGGCAAACAGGATTTTAGGGGCAGTGGGGAAGTACCATTACTCCGTTGCCTTTCTGGGTTTTATTTCTTAACATAAGCGGTGTTCCCAGACAACTCTTGGGAAAATGGTGGTTTTGGCCCCTACTTCCTCAGTCCTCAAATTGTGGTACTTTGGCTGGAACCGGGCTTCAATGTGGGCGTTTACGAAACTCATCTACTTGGCGCGTTTCGTAAACTTCGAATCGTAGACCGGTTTCTTAAACTCATTCCATGCTAAAAGGGCCAATTGGCACCTGGCGCCGGCCAGTTGTTAGGCGTTTACCGAAAGGAGGAGTAAAGCAGAAACGCTACTTAGCCTCCAGTAACCACTTTCTAGCGGCTTCTATCGTCTTATCTTGGGTATTGGCTGGCGCGTACTCCACGACCACATCCGGGGCGATGTTGGGCAAATACGTGTTCCGGTTTTTATCCGCCATATAGCCTGTTGCTAGCAAAAGATATGCTCCATCCGAAAGCCTAAAGTCTTGATTTGTGGTCGTATATCCTGCCGAAGGCTGACCAAAGAATTTCACATTGCTTCGCCCTTTAAAGGATAGGGCAACCATCTCGCCGCTACTTGCTGTCAGCGAGTCGATAAGAACGGCTACCCTTTGCTGCGTTTTAGCCGCTTTAACTGCTGGCTGTTCCTTTCCCTTACCACTCCAGACGTACAGCGGAATTGTCTTCTTAATCGTACGCCTGGGGAAAATAAAGTAGCCATAAATTCCCTCTCCGATGAGTGGCTGAAGCCCATTAATCATGGGGTGCATATTCCCGCCCGTATTATGCCGCAGGTCGACCACCCACCCCGTTAGGTTGTGTTGGGTTTCCAACGCTTCCATCTGGCGGCGTATGCCTTGAGAGAAGTTCTGCCCTACGGAGGAATTCATCGAGCTGAGTGCCGGAATTTTGAGGTACCCGATGTCATTTCCCAAGTACTGGCTTTCGGCTTGCTTGGCCTCATAGCTGGCAGAATTCTGACTGGTGGCCTTTTCCTTCGGTATGAAAAAAGAATGCTTGTCCCCCGCGTTTCGGAGCGTTCGCAGGATATGGTCGATGACGGGCTTACAATCCTCGACAGTTGCCAGACCCCGTGATTTTTCCGTGACTTCACGGCTCAACTGACCCCAGTTAATGGAGTCAGCATACAGCGCGTTCTGCTTTATTATGTGTTGGAATTCATTCAGGTACTGCACCACTTCCTTCGAAGGCTGAACGTCTGGCGTGCTGGTTTGAGCAAACAAGCTGCTCGCGGCAAAAAAGAGTGGCAAGACCAATAATCTCATCTGTAGCTTTTTTTGATAGGACATAGCAATCAGCTGTTGGAGGTAGCTTCAGCAATTGAGAGCAGTCGCCAGATGCAGAAAAGGGAAGCGTGGTTGCCCAGAAACAAAACGGAAACAGTGGTTCAAATGAGATAACAAACTATTTTACGTATTGTAAACGGTCGTGGCCGTTGCAGAACTCCCCGTCTCGCTTAGGAACAGGTTGAATGGATGGCGGGAGCCTAAATAAAGTGGCCAGATAGACGATTCACGGCGTTGTTTGGCCACTAATAACCTCGCCTATAGATCTAAACAACGTTCTGCAACAGCCACGGTCGTTTGCAGTATGTAAAATACTACTATTCTATTGCTTTATAAGCAGTATACAGCTGGTTAAAGTAATAGTAGGCAACTCCCACTACCCCTCCTAAAACAAGACTTACAATCCCCTTATAGCTGTAGTACTGTGTGTAGTACGTGGCAGTATGATTGATTAACAACCACATCATGGTGGTCACAAGCCCGGTCCATAGTAAGCCATAGGATAAGATGTACCCGAAAACGTAGTGCATCTTTTGCTTATCCGCTGGAAGCTTATAGAGAAAGGCTGTCCACCGTTCTCCTGGTCCATAGAGTGCCTGAACCACGAATTGCCCAAAAGACAGCTGCTTTTGAGCGGGAAACAGGTTTATTTTTTTGTATATGTTTATATACAGCGCGTAACCAACGTAGACTAGCACGCAACCGATGATAAGCAGTAAACCACCCCATTGGATATGGAAAACAGAGGCAAGAGGATTTGCTTCTCGCTTCAAGTCGGGCGTAAACAGAGCGGTACAATACGCATCGTAAGCCCGAGTTAGCAGAATACCAGTCAGGATAAGCGTAAACTTGATATGCTTCTTCATAAAGGGAGCAGAAAGGTAAAAACGCTTAAATGTAGTTCTCGGAATGCTGGGCTAGGAACGCGGAGCACGCGAAAGTGCTAAACTGGGTCTCCCTCTTACGCGATGAGCTACTTCGCTTCGGCCGGGGGAAGTGGCACATACTTAGGAAAATAAGACTTCACCACCTTGCGGGTTTCCGGGTTAGATTTCATGTCTTTACCAAACGCATCGATTTGCGTTTGGTAGAAGTTTCGCTCGTCGGCTAACTCTTGGGCTACTGCTCGTTGCGAGTCATATTTCACTTGAGAAACGCCCGAAAAAGCGCCGCCTATCCACAAGCCCAACAGCACGAGCAGCACCGGCCCTAACGCTAAGCCCGTAGGCCAGCGCCAGCCTTGCAAAAAATCCACCGGCACCGACCGGGGCACGGACTCCGCGGCTTTGGTTAAGGCAGCGGCGGCGGCCGTGAGTTGGCGCGTACTCTCCTGCACGCTGGCCATAACCTGCTGCGTCCCGGCCTGGGTACCGGCCGTAATAGCCGCCTCGATGCGGGCGGCGGCCTGCTTGCCGGCGGCGGCCAGATTCTCGGGCGTGGGTAGCAAGGCCTTCTTATAGCAGAAAGGGGCTAAACTTACGCTAAGAACATATCGGATATAATATGCAATTGGTTTCTAGCTAGGTCTGATTCCCGCACGGTTCAAAAAGTTAGGTTCAATAAACCAAGTGGCTGTGCCTTTTTGGACTGCCTTTCTGAACCCGTCCTACTGAGCCAATTGGTTCAATAGGACGCAAAACGTAAAGGGTCAATAAGTTACGGCTTTCTGGCCCTCGCTTGAAACGGCTTACAGTAATCCTATGTTTGCAGCGGGCTTACATTCAGGCGCTGACAGTGACAGGGAGGAGTAAGGTCGATTACAGTAAAGGGCCTATTTGCAGCCCGTCTAAAATGAGAATCCCCTCCCTGTTCTTGGGCGACGTTGGACAGTTCCATAAGGCCTGAGAGCCTGTATTAGGATTGAAAATAGCTCCCTGGAAATCACTGTCCGAACATATTTTAGTCACTTAAATCGTTTGTATGATGGAAGTTATCTTGAATGTAGTGGGTATTGATGTGAGTAAAGCCACCCTGGCCGTGTGCTATTCCCAGCAAACGCGGCTGCAGCACACAGAAGTGAGCAATTCGAAAGCTGGCTTTGAGCAACTCGTGCGCCGGTGTGGGGTGGAGTGCTTATACGTGATGGAAGCCACCGGCTCCTATTACCTGGCTTTGGCCTACCACCTAGTCGAGCAAGGCGCGCAGGTGGCCGTTGTCAATCCACTGGTTGTCAGACGCTTTATTCAGATGCACCTGGGCAAGGGCAAAAGCGACCGCAAAGATGCGCAGTGGTTGTTACGCTACGGCCAACAACAGCGGGCTATGCCTTGGCAGCCAGATGATGCCGTGCTCGTCGAATGCCGGCAGCTGGAACAAGTGAGCGAACAACTGATTCGGCAAAAGACGATGACGCTTAACTCTTTGGAAGCCTTGCAGCAGCACCCGGTGGTGAGTGCGAAAGCCGAGCAGCACCTGCGCCAGGCGCTCAGCCGGATGGAGGGGCAGATTCAGGAGCTGGAGCAGGAGCTAGTCGGCTTATTGGAACGACACTACGCTCGGGAGATGCCTTTACTATGCTCTATTCCAGGCATTGGACGCAAAACGGCCGCGATGTTGCTACTCTTTGCTAAAGGCTTTGCACAAGTAGAGACCTACCGGCAGCTAACCGCGAAAGCAGGTCTTTGTCCCCGCGAGTACAGCTCGGGCACGAGTGTGCGCGGCAAGTCCCGCATCACGCGCATGGGCGGCGGACTGATTCGCAGTAAGCTGTTTATGTGCAGTTTCTCTGCTAAAAAGGCCAATGCGGCCTGTAAAGCACTTTATGACCGCCTCGTAGCGAAAGGCAAGAATGGGAAGCTGGCCTTAATTGCCGTGTGTAACAAATTGCTGAAGCAGGCCTGTGCCATCGTCAAATCTGGCATCCCCTATCAACCCGATTTTGCAAGAATTTCTGCCTGAAGGCTTGCTTTTGAACACAGTTCATTTTACTCCCTCGCTGCTATAAGAAGGCCTAGTTGTGGTGGCCACCTCCCCCAGATGAATGGGGCCTTATTAATCAACTCGTTAGCTGAGGACGTCCGCACGGCCAACTCCGTGGCCCGGGGTCCTCGTTTATTCGATTGCCAATCGCGTTACTGCCGTGCCCTGCCGCAGCAGGTATATCCCGCTGGCCAGCCCTTGCACCTCCAGCGTTGTGGTGCAGGGGGGTAGGGAGCGCACTTGCCGCCCCGTCAGGTCGAAAAGTACTAGCGGGGCACTACAGCCCGGCGAGACAATGGTCACTGGTCCGTGCGTGGGATTCGGATAAACGCGGAAGCGGTCCAGCTGTAGGCCGCTGCCAGCTTGAATCAGCAGCGGCTCCAGCGCATAGGAGGGCGTGCCCAAGGCACCGGTCGCATTCTCCCCCCAGCCCCAAAGCGTGCCATCCTGGCGCACGGCCAGCACCGTGGCCCAGCCGGAGGCGATAGTCGCCCAGACCTGCCCCGCCGCTACGAGCTGGGGCACGACGCTATAGTACGTATTCAGCCGGGTCCACGGGCTGAGGTAGCCCCAGCCCCAGCTCCACAAGCTGCCATCGCGCTGTAAGCCGACGCTGTGGCCATTGCCCCCCCCGACCTTGGCCCAGCCTGTCGCCGTACCAACCTGCGTAGGGGTTGAAACCCGCCGCGTAGACTGGAGGCCAATGCCGAGTTGGGCGGTGCTGTTGTCGCCCCACGCCTACAGCGTTCCGTCGCTCCGAATAGCCAGCGAGTGCCGCCCGCCAGCCCCCACGCTTACCCAGTCGTGCCGTTGCCCTACCTGAACGGGTGTCGCCCGCTGCCCCCCGGCCGTCCCGTCCCCGAGTTGGCCGTAGGTGTTATCCCCCCAGGCCCAGAGCGTACTATCCGCGCGCACGGCGAGCGTATGGAAAACGCCGACGGCCACGCTGCGCCAGCGGGCGGTTCCCACGGGTTGGGGAGTTAGGCTTTGCTGGTCTACCCCCAGCCCGAGTCCTAACTGGCCCTTCTCATTGGCTCCCCACACCCAGAGCGTACCATCCTGCCGGAGGGCCGCGTTATGGCTGTTCCCTGCCACCACGCTGGTCCACGTAGTCGCCGCGCCTACTTGCTGCGGAGTTACCCGGGAGTCGGTGGTGCCGTCACCCAGTTGGCCGCGATTATTGAAGCCCCAGGCCCAGAGCGTGCCATCGCGCCGCAGGGCCAGGGAATGAGAACTACCCGCCGCGACTAGCTGCCACGTGGTGGCGGTCCCGACCTGCGTGGGCAAACGGCGGGGGGTAGTGGTGCCATCGCCGGCTTCGCCCCAGCTGTTCTGCCCCCAGCTCCAGAGGCTGCCGTCGCGCTGCACGGCCAGGGTATGGAAATCCCCCGTGCTCACGCTGGCCCACGTAGTGGCGGGCTCCGCCTGCCGGGGGGCAAAGACGGCAAACGTCGCCAGGCTGGGATGCCCGAGAGCCCCGACTTCATTCGCTCCCCAGGCCCAGACGCTGCCGTCCGGTTGGAGGGCGACGGCGTGCTGTTGCCCCATGACCACCTGCGTCCACGTGTGGCCCGCCGTCAGTCGGGCGGGGGAATCATGGGGGGAGTAGGTGCCGTCGCCGAGTTCCCCGTAGTACGAATATCCGTAGCCCCAGAGGGTGCCGTCGCAGGCTACGACGAGCGTCGTACGCGCGCCCAGCCCGACGCTGCGGGCGGGTACAGGCAGCGTCACGGGTTGGGGCGTAAGCTGGCTGCTCAGGCCCGGCCCGAGGAAGTACCCGTAGCCCCACGTCCACACCGTGCCATCCTGCTGCACCGCCCCCGAGTTATAGGCACCCGCCGCCCCACTCACCCAGGTGTGCGCCGTGCCCAGCTGGTGGGGCACCGCGGTAGGCGCGTTACCATGAGTAATGCCCGTTTGCTGACCGTTGCCCAACTGGCCCTGCCCATTATAGCCCCATAGCCAGAGGGTACCGTCTTGCTGAATGGCCACCACGTGGGAGGCCCCCGCCGTGACGTGCCGCCACGAGCTAGCTCCTACCACGCGCCCCGGACTGGGGCGGGGGCTGGTGGAGCCATCCCCGAGTTGACCGTCGGAGTTGGTACCCCAGGCCCAAAGGGAGCCATCGCGCTGGAGCGCCAGGGCAAACCCTTCGCCCGCCGTGACACTCCCCCACTCCAGGCCGGTTCCCACCCGCCCAGGCAGGCACTGGTCGGCCCCAGTGGTACCCGTGCCGAGCTGCCCACTGCTATTCGCTCCCCAACTCCAGAGCGAGCCATCCCGCTTCAGGGCGTAGGTATTGCTGCTGCTCACGGCTACCCGCTGCCAGGTGCTGTCCGTCCCCACCTGGGCCGGGGTCAGGTGGTCGGTCGTGGTGCCATCCCCCAGTTGTCCATTGCTGTTCATTCCCCAGCTCCAGAGGGTACCGTCGGCGTGCACCACGGCCGTATGGGTATCCGTGGTGGCGACCCAGGGCTGGCGGGCCTGGGCGTGCGCGAAGCGTGGTCGACTACTCAGGAGCAGCCCAGCGCACAGCAGGAGCAGAAAGTGGGGCAGACCACGCATGGGAAAGGAGCTAAAGAAAAGAGCGCTAGTACCCCCTAAGGATAGGCCGGGTAAGGTAGCTGGGTCTATTTTCCTGGCCAGGGGTTGCATAGCTACCACAATTAAGCAACTGGGAACTCCTGCCCGCCCTGCATCGCGGCAACAACATCGTTGCATAGCTACCACAATTAAGCAACTAGTGGGCTGGCACGTAGGCAAAAATCAGCGGCATTATCTTCCCGCTAGCTATCCCGGCGTCCACTACCGTCCGAGCACGGGTAGTGATTGACTGCGCGCCGGCTACTCCCGTTTGTAGGCCAGCGAACCCGCCGGGTAGCGGCTGGCCAAGCGCCACATCTCGGACCAGGCACAGGCGATGGGCATGTTCGGCGTTCCCCGGCACTCCACGCCAAACCGACTATCCGCCGTCGTGACTTGGCCGATGGCCTGCTCTTCGATGAGGGACCCGGTTGCTTGCGCGATAATCACAAAATGTAGCGACACCTTAATCCGGCGGTAGGCCGAGCGATGGTAATCGGTGGTAATCCGTCCTTGCGCTGAATCTGTCTCTGCGAGTTGGTAGCCCTGGGCCAGTAGCAGGGTGGCCAATTTGCGGTACGCAGTGCGGGCGCTGTCAGGGGTATGCACCACAATTACATTGGCGAGCTTAAAGGGCGTGGGCGCTTCCTGTCCGGCGGGTGGGGCCAGTTCTGTGGGCGTTGGGGGGGTAGGAAGGCTTTGCGCGTGCGTCGAGTAGGCCGGCAGCAGCAGGGCTAGGAGCAGCTCTTTCATGCCGGCAAGCTACCACCGCTCCGGGACTTAGGTACGTTCGACAGTCGGGTCGGTGTAAGGCTGTCCGTATTCCGAAAGTTAGCCGGTAACGAACCTGATGCGAAGCACACTCATAAAGCACGCTTAATCAGTTGTGTACTAGATAGTTTATAATAGTATAAAGCCGGTAAATCGGGCGGAATACTATTTTATACTAAATTGATTATTAGTTAATTAGCGACCCAAATGGCGGGAAATGTACTCTTGAGCAACGCCATTGTGGCAGCCGCTACATTCTCCCCTGGCTTAGCCTTC